>JACZUR010000219.1 GCA_022573095.1 Gemmatimonadota bacterium
AGTTTACCCAGCCCAACACGGGGGAGTAGACCATGCTATCACTTGCTTCTATGGCGCGCGGTTCGAGTTTGCGAGCCAATCCTTGCCCGGAGAGATATCGCTCGAGGCCGCGATCGTCTGCGTACTGTCCCGTTGAGCGAGAGAAGTAGATGGGTCGGCGGCCTAGGTTTTCACTGATTAGTTGGAGGGTTGCGATATCCGCCCTAGTCATCAGTCCGGGGCGCACCATCACGCGCACTTCGCCGATATCAACGCGGGAAAGTGCCTCGACACGGTACCCTCCCGGTAGGGAATCCAGGTCGAGTCCTGCGAAGTGGAGCACTGTCTCGCTCGGCATGGGCCAATGTTGCGACTGGTAGATAGGGAGCGCCGATTCTCTGTCGAATGGATAGATGGGCCTGCGTTGGATCTGCTTGAGGTGCCACGTCGTATTCATTAGGGAAAGATTCGCTGTTACCACATCTCGTCGAATTCCCTCCACTTCCTGTGCATACCAGAGGGGAAACTGATCGTTGTCGCCCGCCGTGATCAAGATCGCGTATGGTTCCAACGATTGCAGCAGGTCGACAGCAAAATCTCGGGCGAGCGTTTCGTGGGATCTCGATGCCGATCGCCGGTTGCCCGTCATCGGAATCAGGCACACGACGAGCACGGCCAGTGCGGCGTTGGATGCCACGGTGCCGCTAAGTCGTTTTTCGAGCAACGGAGTCAACCACGACACTACGGCTCCGAGACCCAACGCAACCCATAATCCCCACAACTGAAACGATGCTAAGAAGAAGTAGTCGCGCTCTCGTACCTCTCGAATGAGTGACTCCTCTGGTCTAATAGAGTATCCGTACTTGAAGTTCAGATAGAAAACCAACACGATGCTGACAGTCGCCATGAGCGATATCTGAGCGATGGCCGCGCTCCGTTTGACGCGAAACAGTCTGGCGACGCCAAGCAGCCCGACCAAACCGAAGAGGCTTGCAAGGGCAACGCGCAATCTCTGGGACCAATCGAAACCGAACTGCCAGGTAAAGTACTGCCAGTAGTTGGCCAGTTGCGACGTAAACGCAGCCTGCCGGTCGGTGAGGGGAGGCTTCGCATATTGCTTGCGAGATATCACGTCCCACAGCGCCCCCCAAGTAGTCGGTTCGCCTTCATTAATGGGTGGGAAGAGTGGTGCGCGGACGATCAAGAATAACCAGAGACTCAGGCCGGCCGCGGTAACGGCCGTCGCATAGAGAGCCAGACGCCAGTCAGGCAAGAGCTGTCGATCCCAGAGAGCATACGTGACGATCGCGGGAATTACCAGGAGTCCCATCAGATGATTCGTTGCAGTTAACGCAAGCAGGTAAACGATGAGCAGAAAAAGTTTGTTTCGTCGGTTGCCCGGCTCCGTGTCGGCCCACAGCACGGTGAGCCACAGGACGAACGAAATTGAAAACAGGGAAAGCGTGTACACCTTTTCGTTTACGGTGGATTGACTCCAGACGGTAAAACTCGATGCACCTACTAATACTCCCGCAAATGCGGTTATGTATCGCTGCCACTTTAAAGTGACCATCTCTCGAAGTAACCGCTCGGCAACCAAGAACAGGAACACGGATGAAAGTGCAGAGCACACTGCTGAGAACAAATTGATTCTCAGAGCGTAATGCCCAACCATTGGAATCTGGCCCCAGACGTTAGCAAGGATCACAAATAGCGGATTGCCCGGTGGGTGAGGTATGCCCAACACCTTCGCCGCCGTTATGTACTCAGACGCATCCCAGAACTGAGCCGTTGGGGCGATCGTGTTGACATACAGCGCCAGAATCGTAGCGCCCACCAGGGCGGCGTAGAAGTAGGGCGGTTTGTCCCGAATTTCGGAAGCGATCAGTCTTTCCTAGTGGCGAAATTGGCGGCTACCGGTCATCACCATAGCGATACCGTGGTTGTTGGCGGCCTCGACTACCTCAGCATCACGCACTGAACCGCCCGGCTGGATAATTGCCTGGACGCCCGCGGTCGCCGCCTCGTCGATCCCGTCGGCAAACGGAAAGAATGCGTCGGAGGCCAGCACGCAACCCTTCGTCTCATGACCCTCAGAGCGTGCTTTGTGTGCCGCGAGGAACGAGGAGTCAACCCGGCTCATCTGGCCGGCGCCGATTCCTATCGCCGCGTTATCGCGCGCCAGTAGAATGGCGTTTGACTTGACGCCTGCAACCGCCGCCCAGGCAAATCTCAAGTCGCTCCATTCTCGATCCGTGGGCTGTCTCGTAGTGGCGACCGACCATTCCGATTCATCACTCGAATACTGGAACCGATCTTGAGCCAGTACTCCGCCGTGTATCGACCTGAGGTCGTAACTCTGGCCGCCTTCAGCAGCGGGAAGTTCCACGACCCTGATGTTCTTTTTGCGTGCAAATACTGCTATCGCCCGGCCGTCGAACCCGGGTGCTAACACGACTTCGACAAAGAGATCTGACATCGCTTCCGCGGTTTGTTCGCCGATCACCTTGTTGAAGGCGACCACAGAACCAAATGCTGAGGTCGGGTCGGTCGCGCGCGCGCGAACAAAGGCTTCGACGGTTGTGTCTCCGAGCGCGATACCGCACGGCGTAGTGTGTTTGATGACTACACATGCGGTTTCATCTTTCCACGGCGCAATTGAGAGCAGAGCACCTTCCACATCGAGGAGATTGTTGAAGGAAAGCTCTTTTCCATGGTGCTGGATCATATTGGCAATCCCCGTTCCGTCGCCGTAGGTGTACAGCGCCGCGCGTTGAGCCGGATTCTCTCCATAGCGAAGAGCTTGAACCCTCTCGAGGTTCAGAACCAGTGACTTGGGAAGGGATTCAAGTTCCTCCGTTAGGTAATCAGCGATCGCGGCGTCGTAAGATGACGTGTGCTGAAAAACCTTCGCGGCCAGCTGTTTCCTCAGGCCCGAACTTACGGTGTCAGTTTTCAACCCTTCGATTACTCGCGTGTAGTCCGCCGGGTCTACAACGACAAGCACATCGGGATGATTCTTGGCCGCCGACCGCAACATCGAGGGACCCCCTATGTCGATCTGTTCCATCGCCTCTTCGAGTGTGACGCCGGGCCGGGAAACGGTCTCTCTAAAGGGATAAAGATTCACGGCAACCAGATCGATGGGTTCGATCCCGTGCTCGGCGAGCGTATCGGTGTGTGTCTTCACCTCCCGTCTTGCCAAGAGCGCCCCGTGGATCGCAGGATGCAGCGTCTTTACCCTGCCGTCCAGTATCTCCGGAAACCCGGTGACCTGGTCGACCGGGGTCACGGGGATACCGGCATCTGAAACTGCACGCGCCGTTCCACCTGTCGAGATGATCTCCCATCCCATGCCGCTCAATTCTTTGGCGAATTCTACGACTCCACTCTTGTCTGAAACCGAAATCAATGCGCGGCGCACGTGTTAATCTCTCCCTATCAATTTGATTCGGCCTGCAACGCCGATGCTAAGTCTAGTCTGTCACTTCCTGCGAGAGCACTGCGCCGGAGCTTCAGCGAGACCACGGCTCCGTGACGGGCGATTTCTCTCACCACGATGGGAAGCAATACATGTTCAACTTCGGACACTCGTCGCTGCAGCGACTCGGGTGTGTCACCCGGCTGGACGGGTACGGGCCACTGCGCGACTATCGGCCCGCGATCGTAAGCTGCATCAACGAGGTGAACGGTGGCGCCGGAAACAGCGGCGCCCGATTCAAGCACGGCCCGGTGAACGTTCATTCCATACATTCCTTTGCCGCCGAATGCGGGCAGCAGGGCGGGGTGGAGGTTGATCATGCGACCCGCGAATTTCTCCACCACGTCTTCGGGCACTAGCTTCATGTAGCCGGCCAGCACCACCAGATCGACGTTTTGTGATGCCAACATGGCGGATACCGCAGCTCCGTCGGCGGGGTTCTCTATGA
>JACZUR010000030.1 GCA_022573095.1 Gemmatimonadota bacterium
TATGATCGGTCTCCGTTCCCGCAAATTCAATGGGGGTAGCCAGTGCTACGCCCGGCTTCTTGTCGGAAGCAACTTTGCCGCGTCTCTCGGTGTATCCCTCTCGTCTGGCTTCCCGCGTGAACGCGGGTATTATTATCCGACTCCCCAGCCCGAGAAGAACGATGAAAAAATCTAGCTTCGTCCTGATTCCCCTGTTGTTAGCCTCGGCTCTACCAGCCGCCGCCCAGAGCTGGCGGTCCGGCGACGGCGATAACTACCGCAACGAAATCGGATTTGGCACTGCCGTCGCTGTGGGTGGTGGAGAAGTTTTCATAAGCGAACCTCAGAATTTCTACAGTTCTGGCCTGGTGTACATCTATCGGGAGGTCGACGGAGAGTGGCGGGAGTCGGGGAGGATAACCGCGGACGAAGGGGAGGCCGCCGACGGATTTGGCAGCCAGATCGCGCTCGACGGCAACACGCTCCTGGTGAGCGCTGGTGGTAGCAAGGTGTATGTGTTCGAGCGCTCCAGCCCCGCAGAGGAGTGGAACCAGGCCGCACTTCTGGAAGCCGAGGACGTTGCAGAGGGTGACGGTTTCGGTGTGAACGTGGCGGTTAGCGGAGAATATGCGATCGTGGGAGCCCATTCTCAGGCTGAGTTCAATGGCGCCGCTTATGTGTTTCGTCGTGATTCGGATGGACGTTGGTCGGAAGTTCAGAAAATCACACCTGCGGAGCCCGAAGAGGGTGAGAGGTTTGGGGTGCGCGTGGCTATCTCGGGCGGCAGGGCGATCGTGTCCGCCACGCGGCACGGAGATGGTCAGGGCGCCGTCTATGGGTTTGGGCTCGATGAGGAGACTGGTGCATGGGAGGAATTGGGACTGCTGACCGTTGACGGGCTGGGAGAAAACGACAGGTTCGGGTCGGCGATCGACCTCGAGGGGAACCGGGCACTGATCGGTACCTACCGCAACAATCACTTCGTCGGAGTGGCGCACTTGTTCACTTTCGACGACGAGTCCGGCGAGTGGAGCGATGCGCTGGAGATCAACGCCTTTGATCAAGAAAACTTTAGTCAGTTTGGTACTTCGGTAGCGCTGGCGGGAAGCGATATCTTGATCGGCGCTCCCGGCGCGTTCCAGTTTAACGGCGGGGCATACCTCGTCATTGGAAGCTCCGACGAGGGATGGTCGGGGGTTGAAAAAATCACTGCCGATGACTTGCTCAGGGGTGACCGTTTTGGGAGTAGTGTCGCCGCGTCCGACGATATCGCGGTAATCAGCATCGGGAACGACGACTACGGGGCGGGCTCCGCCGTGATTTACCAGAGGAGCGATAGCGGATGGTGGCCGGCTGGCCGAATCATGAGCGAACTGGAGGTGATTAACTTCGCGGTTGAGGATGAGGTCGAGTGCAAGGATGGCAGCGCAAGCGCCTTCGGGTGCAACGCGATCGATCTGGTTTCGGTTCTGCCGGTTCAGGACATGGGAGGTACTCGCGGAGTAAAGCTGAACGACATCTGGGGTTGGACCGACTCGACAACGGGACACGACTATGCCCTCGTAGGCAGAGTGGACGGTACTTCCTTCGTGGACATCACCGATCCGGTGCATCCCCGATACCTCGGCGACCTCCCGATGACCGAGGGCACGCGTGGAAATTCGTGGCGCGACATCAAAGTGTACAGGAGCCATGCGTTCATTGTAGCCGACGGGGCGGGCGACCATGGGATGCAGGTATTCGATCTTACTCAGTTGCGTGATGTGAGCGGCGCCCCGGTAACCTTTACAGAGACCGCGCACTACGACCTGATAGGGAACAGCCACAACATCGTGATCAACGAGCAAACAGGATTTGCTTACGCGGTTGGAGTAAACGGGAGCGGGGAAACCTGCGGTGGCGGATTACACATGATCAATATTCAGAATCCAATTAACCCGACCTTCGCCGGCTGTTTCGCGGATCCGGAAACCGGCCGTTCCGGCACCGGCTACAGCCACGACGCACAGTGTGTGGTCTATCGGGGTCCCGACAGTGATTATGCCGGACGCGAGATCTGTTTTGCATCAAACGAAACTGCGTTGAGCATTGCAGACGTTACCGACAAAGACAACCCCGTTGCGATCTCGCGGGCTACCTATCCCAATGTGTCATACGCGCACCAGGGGTGGATTACGGAGGATCATCGTTACTTTCTTACGGACGATGAAGGTGATGAGATTGCAGGTTTGGTGGAAAACACACGCACACTCGTGTGGGATATTACCGATCTCGACGACCCTGTACTGGCCACCGAGTACTTCGCATCGATCAGTTCAACCGATCACAACCTCTACATAAATGGCGATCGTGTCTATCAGTCGAATAACACGGGTGGCCTGAGAGTCCTGGACATAAGCGATCCGACAAACCCTGTGGAGGTCGGATACTTCGACACATTCCCGTCGGGCGACGACGGTCCGGGCTACCACGGCACATGGAGCAACTATCCGTTCTTTGAGAGCGGCCTGATCATCGCGACCGGGCGGAGAGAGGGGTTGTTTATTCTCAGAGAGCAGAGGGAGTTGACGCCCTAGAGCCCCCCAGCCCCCCGCAGCGGGCGCAAAATAAAACACCGCGCAACCCTCGACGGGGTCCGCGCGGTGTTTTCTTGCTTGCCTGAAGTTCTTACCTAATAAACGTATGTACGTACTTCACGACCAGCGTGCGGTTGAGCGATAGCGGGTCGCGCACGGTGCCGCCGTTCAGAAACTCGCGATTCGTATCCAAGATGTCGTTGTACACGAAGTAAACGTCCTGACCTTCTTTGAATTGATAGCGCAATCGCAGGTTGGCAACTAACGCATCCGCCGTGGATGAAAACTGCACAAAGGCGCTCCCGCTAAGGTGCGCATCGGCTTGCCCCTCGGCACGTAGGCGCACCAGGTGGGAGATGAATTCTTGCGCTCGTTGCGAGAACTCAATCTTCGTGTACTGATAATTCGCTGACAGGCGTAGTTGATTCGAAGCGATCCACGTTGGGCTTGCGCCGAAGCCAAACTGCGTGCCGTCAAAGAATTCGCCGAAGTTTGCATTGCCGAAGATGCGAAGCGGATGTCCCGGAGCGGACCCGAAGAACACGAACCCACTGGTGAATCTATGGCTGCCGGCTGGCACCGCAGCGTCGGCGGACAAGCTGAATCCCTGCCGCAAGTCTTCGAAGTTGTACGAAGCCCCGAAGCCAATGTTTGCCCCCGATTTGAAGTTGAAATTCGTGCTGTTGTTTACGTTGGCTGTTACCACCGTGTGGTCTCCGTTACGATAGAATATCGTTCCGAAGAACAATGGAGTTATCGATCGAAACGCAGTCTTTTCGCCGGGAAAGTATCCGTAAGAGGTAAAGAGCTCATAGCGCATGAAATCGGTTCGCTGTATGAAGCCGAGTCCCGGGTTGAAGCTGGCGCCTGAGCGTGTGATCCAGGTTCCGTAACCGAAGCCTCGGTTGGCGCGCCGTTGCCACACGAACCTTAACCGTGCCGAGTTGATGCCGTCGTAGTCGATATCGCTGTCTATACTCTGTGCTGCCTGGAACTCCATGTAGTCGTTTCCAAACACGCGGATGGTGCCGTCTATCGCATAGACGATGTTGTGGTCGCCGTTATCGCCGAGTCGCGTGGTGACCATGGTTCCAACGTAAGAGGCATCGTTGAACGCGCGGCGGCGGAAACGGAAAACTCCGTTGTTCTCCGACGGGAACGCGCCATCGGATGCCGTCTGAAGGTTGATCACACCGATATCCCAGTCTCCAGCCCGGCCCTGTAGTCGCACACCACCCAGAATTCGCACGGGAGTACCGTCATCTCGGAGACCGATCCGCCTACTATGGAATACGCGGGCGAAATCGTTGAGGCTGATATTGAATATTCCTGATCGCTCAAGGAAAAACTGGCGTCGTTCCGGGAAGAAGAGTGAGAACCGAGTGAGGTTCACCTGTTGGTTGTCCGCCTCCACCTGTGCGAAGTCGGTGTTTACCGTGAGATCGAGTGTCAGATTGGAGGTGAGGCCGTATTTTACGTCGAGGCCTGCCTCGATTTCTTCTTCCGTGCCTCTAACGAAATCGGTGTTCGTCGAGTTTAGCTGGGGTGTCGTTGTACCACCTAGCAGCGCGTAGGGGGTTATATAAATCGGATTCTGCCTTGTGACGTTGGAAAACGTTACGTCCTGATATTTTGAGGGCCGCTCAAGTCCTGCGTTCCATTCGGTGCGTGTCTCTGGGTAGCTGACCGTCTCGTTCATCTTGGTAATCCGCCGGTAGACCTTCAGTCCCATAGTCACACTGCCGTCACTGTCCTGGAACCTCAGGCTCGAGAAGGGAATCCGCATCTCGGCGAACCATCCTTCCTCCGTTTGCTGTACCGCAGCGTCCCAAAAAGTATTCCAGCTCGAAATGATGCCCCCGCCGAAGAATCCCTGACCATCACCTCCTATTGTGGCGTCAAATCGAACCCCCGCAGGAGTGGTAGCGAAGATCACGCCGTTTTCGTTGTCGTTGAAGGTGTCGAGCAGGAGGAACAACGCATCGTCGTTGCTGATTCTGTCGCGCTGGAGAGAACTTACCTGCCGGGAGTCCGGGCCGTCGTCCCACATACGTCCGGATACGTAGAGGTAAATATCATCATAGGCTATGCGAATCTCCGTGCGGTATGTAGGTGTTCCTCGGAAGGTGGGTTCGTACATCGTCATGGACAGCGGGGCGATTGCTTGCCACGCTGCTTCGTCACTCATCCCGTCGAAGTCGATAGGACCGCTCAGGCGTTGTACGTCAATGGGGTCCTGCGCGGACAAAGTCGTCGCTGCAACAACCGTAAGTATTATTGCAGATACTATCGATCTCATCCTTTTCACCTCGGTGTGACTGATTTCTGGGCTGCTGCTAGCAACCGATTGGCGCTGGTTGCCACCCTGGAGTAATGATACTCAAAACTACGCCTACTGATCCACTGGCTACACCATTGGACTGATCGGAGGGGTGAAAGGTGGCTGGGAGGGGATGAAGTGCTGCGACGCACGCTGGTTTTGGATCGAAGATTCTCCGTTCTGAATGCGCCCGAGAATCTGCAAGATCCGATCCCGGAACCGTGTTACATCCCACTGGGGATATGGCCGCCTGTACTCGCGGGCATGTGCGTCCTCGAGGTAGACTGCGCGCGGAGGTTCATTCCCGTCCCAGGTTTGTCCCGGTTCATAGATCATGAAGATGCCGGCACAGGGGCCGGTAAGGCTGAGCTGTTCGGTATACGCATCCGCCACGGCGGAAGCACCGTCCCAATACTGGGTTGCTCTCGTATCCGTAACGAGATGGGTCACCCTATCCACATGTCTTTTGCGCGCGCCGTTGCGTGGCACCCACACTACATAAGCGACGAGGTTGGGATCGTCGATCTCTGCCAGTATCTCTCTTTGCGTTTCGGAGGCCCCCCGAAGACAGCCTCCTCACGTAGGCGCCACGAGCATGAGAATACGCGTCTTGTCGACATCGGCGTTGAATGTGGATCTAAAGGGCTCGCTCTCAGAGTCGAGAGTTATGTAGCCTGCACTTTCCACAGACGCAGCGTCTGCAGTTAGGGTTGAACTCTCTAACTCAGAACTCTCGTCACTACGAGCGACGTATCCCAGAACCGCCGCCCCAAGGGCGATCGGAACGAACAAGTATTTCATAGAACCACCGATCTGTTTGTGTTCATAACCAGTATCTTTTCGCCACGAACTGAAGAATAAACGAAATCATCCAGATCGAAGCCGATGTCCATAGCGTGATCCGCCCAATTCGGCGGGAGCGCAACGAACAACTCTTTCCCCGAAATCTTGCGCCGTATTGACTCCAAAATCCGATGGCTAGAAAGACCAGCGCCGTGCCGAGCAGGTACCAGCGATACGGCTGTAAGCCTGCGGCCCAGATTGCGCCTTGCACACCTAACAGTGTTAGAGCGAGCGGGCCAATACAGCAGATACTGGCGGCGCCACCGGTAAGGGCCGCTGTGGCGCTGCCGAATAGTGAGCCTGCTGATATGATCCCTGGTTTCATGAACTGGACGCTGTGCGTTCGTGTAGTCGGTTAGTGGTGCAGCAGTTTGGTGAGATCCGGAGCGTAGAATGCAAACATCCAGGCCAGGGTCGCGACCCACACCGCCATTCGTCCGAACCGCCGGCTGCCGAGTTTCGTGTCGGCCGTAAGAGATCCCGCCGAAGCATGAGCTGCGATAAACGCGATCGCTAACATCACGAACGAGATAACGAGCAATTGGGGCCGATAGGACCATACCACTGCGGCCGCACCAACGGTTGCGACTCCAAAGAACGCAGCCAGGTGCGAAACGCACAGACAGGCACTGCCCACCGTCATTGCCACGGTGCCGCCGCCTGCTGCGGCAGTGACCCCCACTTTCCGGTGGGCGCGTGCCAGCGCCGCCGCCCGCAGCGGGAGCGCATTGCAAAACACGTCCACGGCGGTGCGGGACCAGAACGCGACTCTTCCCGATCCGCCGCCCCCCCTTCCCCCCCATCCCCCCAGCGCGTCCGCGTACCGGTGCGCAAAGAGATCTACCATCTCCGCGCCGTAATGGCGGCGGAACGACGCGGGGTAAAGTCGAAGCAACAGACGGTAGAACCGCTCTCCGACCGATGCCGAGTCCGCTGTCGGGGTGTCCATCAGGTTCCCTCGGGGATGAGACGGCTGGAGCGTGCGGCTCTCACCTGGCTGGCGAGGCGGCGTGCGTTCTCTGCGGCGACTGCTTTACCGGCCGATGTCAGCCGATAGAATCTGCGCTTCCTGTTGTCGGGAGGCGTTCGCTGGGATCCGGCCACTTCTTCGATCAGCCCATCGTTTACCATTCGACCGATGGCCCGGTACAGCGTGCCTGGATGGAGCGACACCCGGCCTTCGGTGCGTTGCTCGACCTGCTGCATGATCGCGTAGCCGTGCCGCTCGCCCTCCATAAGCGCTAGGGCGACCTCGAAGGCCACATCTGTAAGCGGCAGAAAGGGTTCGACATCGAATCCCTTGCGTCTCGCCATCAACTCACCTCGTTTCTCTGGTCGTACGGGCCCATTATACGCTTTATGATAGTAACGCACCAGAAGACCTTTTGTTCCCGTTCGGAGGGAACTTTCCAGCTTTTGAGGCCTTTATATGTGTACTAGGCACATATGCCTAGCATATACAGCGTAGCTATCCTGTGAATTGTCTTCAACTTACGAGGCGGAGTCAACCGTTATGAACATGTGGACCGATATCAGGCTCGCTCTTCGCGGATTCAGGAGAAATCCGGGTTTTGCGGCTATAGCGATCGCGACTCTAGCCCTCGGTATCGGGGCTAACGGCACGATCTTCAGCGTCGTCAAAGGCGTTCTGCTCAGCAAATTGCCGTATGCCGATTCGGAACAACTCATGTTTATCTGGAATCAGTTTCCCGGTCTGGGTGATCTCGAGATTGGAGTGTCAGCTGACGAAATGGAAGACTGGCGCGGCGAATCCGAGATATTCGAAGACGTTGCCGGAATTTTCCAGGCCGAACAGAACGCTATTTGGACTCTGACGGTAAACGGGGAAACAGAGGTCTATGACGGTGCGTTCGTCACTGCCAATTTCTTCGATGTGATGGGTGTAGGGGCTCGGTTGGGTAGAACGTTCCTGCCGGAAGAAGGAATCGAAGGCAACGACGATGTCGTCGTGCTGGCAAACGCTTTCTGGCGGAACCGCTTCGGCGCCGACCCCAACATTCTCGGCCAAAGGCTGACAATACGAGGTGAAGATCTGGAAGTCGTCGGTGTAATGCCTCCGGATTTCCATACTAACCTCAACGTATCGAACTCCCAGGAGGCGGACTTCTGGGTCGTCCTGTTTCCGAGTCGCGCGTTCGGTCGCGCGGCGCGATTCCTCAACGCTATAGCTCGTCTAGCCGATGGTGTAACGATCGAGACCGCGCAGACGAGAGCGACCTCCGTGGCCCGTAATCTCCAACAGGCGTATCCGGATGCTTATCAAGATGAGGGTTATGGCGTGAAGATCGACCCGCTGCAGCGGAGGATTGCGGGAGACATGCGGATCCCGCTCATGGTTCTGATGGTAACGGTCGGTGTCGTGCTTCTCATCTCAGCCCTCAACGTTGGGAACCTGTTGTTGATCCGCGCGGAGTCCAGGCAGCGGGAGATAGCAGTGCGGTCGGCATTGGGTGCCGGTTCGAGAGCGGTCGTGCGGCAGTTCGTCACGGAGAGTGTGCTGCTGACTATTGCAGGAGGTGTTGTGGCTCTGCTGCTTAGTTACGGTGGCGTTCACCTCCTCCGAGTTGTTAATCCCGGCAATCTACCGCGCATAGATCTTGTGCGGATTGACGGGATTGTCGTCGGATTTACGGCTGCCGTCGCGGTGTTGGTCGGTTTGGTGCTGGGGATCGTTCCGGGGCTCCGCGCCGCCCGCACCGACATCAATGCGATTCTCCGCGATGGGGGCAGGGGCGCGACGGGGGGAGTATCTCGTCAACGGGTCCGGTCGTTGTTTGTGATATCCCAGATGGCTCTGGCCGTTCTGCTGGTCATCGGCGCTGGTCTGCTGCTCCGCAGCCTGCGCGCGCAGCTCGACATCGATCTGGGAATAAGATCGGAGAGTGTGCTCTCGATGCGTTTCGATCTACCTGATTGGCAGTATCCGGAGATCGAACAGGTGCTGCAGCGGCACGAGGAGGTACTCGACAAAGTGCTCACTCTGCCAAACGTGTTGTCAGCAAGCGTGGCGCATGCAGAGCATCCGTTGCGGCTCAATGGAAGATGGTACTTCAATGTCGTGGGTCGGCCTGTCGATCCCGAAGCGACACTGCCGCTGGTCGGTTAGAGTCGTGAGCCCGGGTCATCTGGAGACCCTGGGTATTCCGCTCGTTGCGGGGAGAAACTTCGACGAATTCGACCGCGGGGACGCGCCCATCAGGATACTGATAAACCAATCGATGGCTGAGTCGTGGTTTCCCAATGAAGATCCGATAGGTAAGCGGTTGATTATGGCTCGAGGTAACCCCGATCCGCAGCCGATGGAGATCATCGGTGTCATCGGAGACGTGAAGAACGAAGGAATCAAAGAAGATGTTCGCTCGACTTTCCTGTTCCCCCTCGCCAACCCGAGTTTTGCATCCGGCTGGCGACGACACATGACTCTGTACGTGCGAACCAATGCAGACCCTGCCGCCATGATTCCAACGGTGCGGGAGGCGGTCGCGGAAGTCGACCCGGCGCTCCCTGTGACGAAGATTAAGACCCTCGATACGGTGGTGTCTGCCACCGTTGCTGGACCCCGGTTTGTCACAATCCTGCTAGGGCTGTTTGCAGGACTCGCTCTGCTGCTAGCTGCTATCGGGATCTACGGCGTGGTCTCTTACTCGGTGGCTCAGCGCACTCAGGAACTGGGTGTACGGATGGCTCTGGGGGCCGGGCAGGGAACTATCCTCCGTCTCGTCATGAAGCAGGGTGTTGGTCTGGCCGTCGTAGGCGTTCTTGCGGGCTCGGCCGCGGCGTTTCTGATGACTCGACTGCTGTCCGGAATATTATGGGGTGTAAGCGCGACAGACCCGCTCACCTTCGCAACCGTATCCCTATTTCTTATAGTCGTCGCCGCACTTGCTACTTACGTCCCGGCGTGGCGGGCGTCCCGCATCGATCCGATGGAGTGTCTGCGGCAGGAGTAGGTTCGAGTTCACCTGCGCACCTTTATCGGACTCCCCTACGAGAAATCCAGCAGACTTCTGGCCAAGGAGATTGGGGAGGCTAGGATGTAACCTGTTTGAAACCCTCTCGTTTAACCAGGACAACTGTTAGACTGAATATGCCTTGTTGACGGAGGAGGGCGGCTATGCGATACCAGTTGGTACTGCCGGCTTTGTTGGTAATCGCCGGACAGAGCGCTGTGGCTCAGATGGAGAGTACCGTAAACGTGGGCGAGCGAGTCACGCTGCGCTCTGAACTGCTGGACGAAGATCGCGCACTGCTAATTCGGGTGCCCGAAAGCTACCACGAGTCCACCTTTCGCTACCCCGTCCTTTACCTGCTCGACGCTCGATTCAATTTCTTGCACACGGCCGGGATCGTCGAGTTCTTCGCCGGTACGGATCAGATTCCAGAGGTGATCGTAGTTGGAGTGATCAATACCAACCGAAGCCGTGACCTCACTCCTCCATCCAACGACGAGGACGAAACAGCTTTTTGGGATGAAGTGGGCGGTGCCGGTCGCTTCGCCCAGTTTTTTGAAACCGAGCTATTCCCTTTTATTGAAGGTCATTATAGAACCGCTCCGTACCGCATTATTCGTGGCCAGTCATTTGGCGGTCTGTTTGCCGTGCTCGACCTCATGAGTGCAACGCCGATGTTCAACGCTTATCTCACAAGCAGCCCAGCAGTAGGATGGAATTTCAAGGAGCTAGTTGATCGAGCTCCAGACTTTGTGGACGCTGGCTTTACGCCCTTCCTTTACGTATCGGCAGCGGGGAGAGATTTCCCGGGCAATCTAGGCTCCATTCAAATGTATGTAGCTGCACTCGAGGCAGGTGGTCGGATTGATCGTCGCTGGCACTACGAGTTCTTCGAGGACGAGGGACATTACTCCCTCATGCTTCGGAGCACGTATAACGGTCTGACGCGACTGTACCGAGGTTGGCAGGTGCCCGACAGCGTTGCATCGTTAGCACGTTTCGTCGATTACGAAGAGCACTATGCTGGTCTATCGGAGCGGTACGGTTACGAGATAAGGATCCCTATGGGGTCGATAATTCGATTGGGTAATCGGTTACTTCAACAACAGAGGTACTCAGACGGTATCGCCGTAAAGGAGCGCCTTCTGGATCTCTATCCCGATCAACCAGAAAGTTTCTGGCACGTTGGCGACGCCTACTTGCTCAGCGGCCAGCCGGAGATGGCGCTTCCGTATCTGGAGATGGCCTACGAAAAGGCGGTTGAGATCGAGGCGGCTGATGTCGAGCGCTACCGGCTCTCGGTGGAAGAAATTGAAGCGCAACTGGTACGGTAGAGAAATGATTGTCTGGTGATCCTTAGGGGCGGGACTCACTCGAACGAGGGAACGAGGGAACGACTGAACGAGGGAATAAAGTTTGGAACCGCTCCCGTTCCCTGCTCCCCTGTCCGCTGCACGGAAAAGCTGTAAGCTGTAGGCTTTAAGCAGTAGGTCAGTTGTTCCCGCTCTTCTCGCGTGGAGTCCCGGGCTCAAGCCCAGGCTCGTCGACACTGTCACTTGGCCGACCTCTCCACTATTCTAAATCTGAAACTGAACACCTCCCCAACCAGTGAGAGACCGATGGTGAAGCCTAGAGTTCTTCGCTTGCGATTGATTTGGACGTTGATCATGACGGGAACGTTCTTGATGATCGTACCCAGTCTTTCAGCGCAACAAACTGACTCTGCGGCCGTGGTAGCAGCTATCCGTGCGTATCACGGGGCCCTCGCTTCGGGTGACAGTGCCGCAGCGCTCGCCCTACTCGCCGAGGACGTGGTGATTCTGGAAAGCGGAGGCAAAGAAGACCTCGAACATTACCGGGGACATCACTTGCCCGCTGACATGGAGTTTTCGGCGGCCGTGCCCGGAGAGCGTGGCGAGATCGATGTGGTGGTTCAGGGCGACGTAGCATGGGCCAGTTCGACGAGCGTGACGCAGGGAACGTTTAGAGAACGTGAAATCAACTCGCAGGGAGCGGAGCTCATGGTGCTGAGTCGAACCGACTCTGGCTGGAAGATCCGGGCGATACACTGGTCGTCGCGTCGCAGGCGATAATCCCGTACCGGTATCGTGGCGGGGAATCAACGAGTGGTGGGGACACTGGTGAGGTCTTGTGGGTCCGGCGTAGAACCTGAAGATTGTCGTGTGTTCACAACAGAAGAGGACTCGTGAAAATATTGGACGAGCAGCAACTGAAACAGGCTGTAGCGCAGCGCCGCGCTGGGTGTCTTGGCGCATTCGTCGTTCCGGTGTTTGCTTTTGCGATAGCTTTTCTTGGGCGGAGCGAAACCGTGGCAAACCTGGCAATCGTAGGGCTGGCTATGATTCCTATTTCCTTGGCGGTCTGGCTCTGGTATTGGGGGAAGATCGCTGAGCACGCAGAGGCGCAGAAGTACGCCGAGATGGACAACCCGCCCGAAGTTGTCTACAACCCCGAACACGGACTCTACTTCTTTTTTGCCTTCGCTTCGTTTGTGGGAGGGTTGATAGGTCTTTTCTTTGCTATAAAGAATCTTTTCGTGTCCTGAACTCTCACTCTGGCCGACGACCAAGCCGCTACTGTTGTCACCTCTACCAATGAAAGAGAAACCATGCAGCTGCCCTCGATGAAATTGATTTCAACGGTGCTCGTAACCGCGACGCTTGCTCTACCAGCAACGGTCACCGCCCAGGTCCCGACGATTCGTGAAGAGTTGAGTCTGAGTTCGGTGAGGCAGCCGCGCATGAATCCAATGGGTGGAACAATCGCTTACACGGTGCGCACACCCAACTGGGAAACGGACGGGTGGACGAGTCAACTCTTCTTTGTGGGCGCCGATGGCGAGAGCCGTGCGGTGACCAACGAAAGTCACGGCTTCTCCGGTGGTGGGGGGTGGACTCCCGACGGCGGGTGGTACGCGTTCAGGTCGAGCGACAATGGGAGTGCGGTTCTGCGTCTTATCTCGCGAGACGGTACGGACGAGCGCACCGTGCCTCTGCCATCGGGTGTGCGTCAGTACCAGTTCTCTCCCGATGGCAGTACGATCGCTTTTACGAGATCCGACCAGGTAAGTGACCGTGCCCAACGCGAGCGTGAACTGTTCGGCCAATTCAACGTCAAGGGTGAGAGCTTTCAGCGCGTGCACCTGTGGACGGTTCCGTTTGAGGATGAAGGGCAGGCCGTGCGCCTGACCGCAGGAGAGTTTAGCGTAGGCAGTTTTGCGTGGTCGCCGGACGGAAGCCGTATAGCGTTTTCTCACGCGCCCACGCCGCTGTCCAACGATTCTTACTACTCCGATGTGTCGGTAGTGGACGTTGCCGATAAACGGATCACAATTCTGGTCGACCAGATAGGCACCGATCGCAACCCCATCTGGTCGCCCAATGGGGAGTGGATACTCTTTACGTCCACGATGGATCGTGAGGTTACCAACTTGCCGGCCGACCTCGTCACCATTTCCGCCGAGGGCGGGGAACTCCATCTCGTCACCGACGAGTTCGAGACCGAGCCCCGCGCGGTTGCCTGGAACGAGGCGGGGGTATGGTTCACCGCGTACGAAGGTGTCGAACGTTTCCTTTATAGAGTGGATTCAAACTCGGGAGAGATCGTCCGCGTAAGCGACTCGCCTCTGCTCATGGCCGCGGTGTCGATGACAGCCGACGGATCGGCGCTGGCGTTTACCGCCGGTACGTCTTCGTCATTCAGGGAAGTATATCGATCGTCGACGGCTCGGTTCGTGCCGGAGAAGCTCACCGACATGACCGCGCAAGTGAATGGATGGTCGCTGGGGACGCGCGAGGTCGTCAGCTGGCCGAGCACCGACGGACTGACGATCGAGGGGATTCTTCACAAGCCTTCCGACTTTCGTGAGGGTGAACGCTATCCGTTGCTCGTCGTAGTGCACGGTGGTCCGCGTGCTGTATCGACGCCCGAACTTCGATTGACCAGCGCAGCGTACCCCATTTCCCAGTGGCTCAATCGCGGCGCGCTGGTATTGCAACCCAACTACAGGGGCTCGGTTGGCTACGGCGGAGACTTCCGGGCGCGTCATCATCGCGACCTCGGCTCGGGTGATGCCACTGACGTTCTCAGGGGAGTGGATTATCTCATCGACCAGGGCCTGGTAGATCCCGCCAGAGTAGGTGTCATGGGTTGGAGTTACGGCGGTTTCATCTCGGCGTTTCTCACTGCGACCAGCGATCGCTTCGCCGCTATCTCGGTGGGGGCGGGAATAGCCGACTGGCGCACGCACTACGCGTGGGAGCCGGCCAACATCACGACGAGAGTGTTTTCGTTCGGTGCGACACCGTGGGAGAACGACGAAGTCTACCGTGTCGCATCACCCGTCACATATATCGGGAACGCCAGCACGCCCACACTCATCCAGCACGTCGACGGCGATCCCATCGTCACGGTGTTGAGCGCTTACGAGTTGTGGCAGGGGTTATTGGATAACGATGTTACCGTAAGGTTCGTCGAGTATCCCGGACGGGGGCATTTCGTGAGTGGGCTTAGGCAGAGACACGGGGCGCTGTGGCACAATCTCGAGTGGTTCGGCCGCTATATCTGGGGTGATGAAGTGGAGTCCATCAGGCGCTACGACCCCATAGGTCAGACCATGGCGGGGA
>JACZUR010000220.1 GCA_022573095.1 Gemmatimonadota bacterium
AGAGGTCAAGGTGACTGATTTCGGTCTTGCAAAGCTTAGTTCACCGGAAACGATGATCACCGTCACGCCAGGGATTCTCGGAACGATGAACTACATGTCTCCGGAGCAGCTGCGAGGCGACGAGCTAGATCACCGTACAGATCTCTGGTCGCTCGGGGTGGTGCTCTACGAAATGCTGTTCGGGTGTCTTCCTTTCGATGCCCCGTATGGGGCAGCCTTGATGTATGCGATTCTGGATCAGGAAGTTGAGATTCCTGAAAGTATGCGTGCAGACCTGCCTTCCGGACTTGATTCAATCGTCCTTAATGTCCTCCAGAAAAACAGGGAGTCACGGTTCGAGAATGCATCCTCGATGCTCCAGGCGATAGCTGAATTGGGAACCGAGGTGAGTCCGGAGCCGACGACCAGAGACGTTGCAGCAAAACCGGTCAGTGGCGCTAAAACTGAGACAGAGCACACGGCATTGCGTGCAAAGCGTAGGTATACACGGAGGCTCGCGGGAGGATTATTCGCTGTGATGCTCATGGTCGCTGGATATTTTCTTGTTCCCATAATCCAGGAATTGATAGCGACTAAAACCGAATCAGTTTCGACGCTTCTGTCGGTCGTCACGATACCGCACGGAGCTGCAATAACTGTAAATGAACAGTTCGTAGGAGAAACTCCGATTACCGACTATCCTCTCGCACCCAACACCGACAGCGCTAGGGTCCAGATTCAGCACGAGGGGTTTGTCTCCATAGACACAACACTTCAGGCCGGAATTCTGCATGAGCTGCTGCTCTCAGCCGTGTCCGTGAGAACAGAGGGACCGAATATCCAGATCCCGCCACCTGTTGTTACATCGGAAGAAGACCCCGTCACGACTCCGGTAACGGAGGAGATGATTGCTGTCGAACTGCTCATAGAACCTCAGGAAGGGAGTGAGATGAGTATCGATGGAGATCCATTTCAACGTCCCGGTCTAGTCATGCTTTCTCCTGGCGTGCATAGAGTTTCTTTTTATTCTGCGAGATATGGAGACTTTGAAAAAGAGATTACTGTTAAGAGAGGAGAGCCCCTATCACTTACATGTTATTTTGAACGGACTATTGGGGTGTCGTCTGGGATGATTTGGGGGGTGGTGTTAGATAACGGAGCCATCGTTTACCGGGAGGATGGCGATCCAGAAACCACTCCTACAGAATTTACGCTGGGTCCGGGCTCACATTCGATTTCGCTCATGAGATTCGAGCATGAACCAAAACTCATCGATGGTGCTTCCGGACCGATCACGATCACGCCGTCATGCGTACCTGCTGATCCGTACATGCTCGTGTTTGAGCTTACGCCTCAGTAGAGGCGTATGTCTCACAAGGGAAAGCGGATCGTGTTCTGTCTAAACGGGTAGGTGAGAAAACTGGAATTACTCAAGCGAAACCTCTATTCTCAGAGTTCTCGCGCGTTGTAAGGCGTTTCCGCGGTGAGTTGATTCTTCTGTGGGCCCGCGATGCGTGAGATCAGACCAACTGGAGCCGGCTCACAACTTCCAGCCGGCGCGGAGCGACTCACTCAGTGGGCTATAGATCATGGTATCCAGCGCCCGAATAGTTCTGTGCGTAACGGCGTGTCTTTTACTGGCGTCGTGCACAACAATCCGTCTCGACGAGGATCTTGCCGACTACTCCTCTGAAATCACGCGGTTGCTGGGAGAACTACTCGCCGATCCCCAGTCTGGTAATGCGATGCGAGATCTTGGTGCGATTTATATGCGCACCGGAAATCCCGTCGAAGCAAATGAGTATCTACAGAATGCCTACTCCCGCGGAAATCGCGACGCGAAGACACTGTTCTACCTAGGACTTGCTAATGAGAATCTAGGCAAGACGCGAACAGCCCTTCGACTCTACGAAGGCTACAGTGACCTATCTACACTCTCTCCGTATAGGCGCCTGATGCAGGGGAGGTACGCTTGGCTGGTGCGAGAGGCGGCTCATTCCGAAATGCAACAACGTCTCTCTGAAGAAGCTGCCATCAGCGATGCAGAAGTGTCTCCCGACATTGTTGCTGTGTTCCCGCTTACGTATCTGGGAGGTGATGACAGATATAGTCCGATTGGTCGGGGATTGGCCGAAATGATGACCATTGACCTGCAGAATGTGAGCCAGATTCGCGTGGTTGAGCGAGCGAGGCTGCAGGCACTTGTCGACGAACTCGAGCTCAGCGCGACAGATCGTGTCGATCAGAGTACGGCGCCACGACTCGGAAGATTGCTTCGGGCGGGTAAAATCGTCGGCGGAACTTACAACGTGCTGTCAGGCGAAAATCTTCGTCTGGATGCTTCGTTCGTAGAAACCGTATCGTCCGAACTGTATGATCTTCCTCCACAGACCGATGCCTTGAACAACTTTTTCCGACTGGAGAAGCAAATCGTATTCAGTTTATTGGATGAGCTTGGCATTGAACTCACCGAAGCCGAACAGGCGCAGATCGAGCGAGTGCCGACCCAAAATCTGCAGGCTTTCCTGGCCTTTTCTCGCGGGCTTATCCAGGAGGATCAGCTAGACTTTGAGGCGGCAGCACGCTCGTTTCAACAGGCATCGACGATTGATCCATCTTTCTCTGTCGCTAGTGTCCGAAGTGCGCAGGCCGTCAGTCTCGGAGACGCTGCCGGCGCCAGTTTTAACGTGCTAGAGAGTGCAACGCTAATCGAGCCCAACTTTGGCCCCCCGATAGACTTGATGGCGAGTCGGATTGATCACCTGGGCGCTGGCGTTGGCGCGGCCATGACGCCTGGCCCCGATTCTCGGAAGCCTGCTGAAGAAGCTGCTGGTGCTGGCGTTACCCTTACTGAACTACTTCCGCCGCCACCTCCGCCGCCCGGGAGGAATTGAGTATGATCCTTTTCACCGATTATCACCAGGGCGAATCTGGCAGTATTCGACTGTTGCATGATGCAGTGCGTCACGTTATTGCATGGCTGCTACTCGGATTCCTTCTAACTGGAAACGAGTAGACGTTGGTGCTCGTGCCGGCTGAGCGCGTCCGTACGGAGCTAGCGTCTAGCTGTCACCATTTGCAATTTCGATTCGACGCGCTTACTTACTTTTGGATTACTTGGAATAGCAAAATGGGCTCTTGTGAGCTGAAAGTTTCACGAAGCCTGGCCAAAATGCTTTCGACCTCAGAAATGCGACCAAAGAGGATGATCCCGCTAGCAAGGACACCCAACCTGTTGTTTTCATCTCGGAATCAGTTTGTTTCATTGCTACGACTCCGTGTTACGCTGCTAACTTTGATCGCATTGATTGCCCTCGGTCCCCCGTCAGCGCGAGCACAGGGCATCGAGCAAGATTCACTAGCTCTGGTTGCATTCTACAATGCTACCAATGGTGCGATGTGGACGAACAATACGAATTGGTTAACGGGTCCACTTTCTACCTGGTTTGGCTTAATCGTGGGCGAAGTTGGTGTCTCCGGCCTGTTCCTCCAGCGTAATCAACTGTCGGGAGCGATTCCAGCGGAACTGGGCAACCTCACCAGCCTGACCATCCTGAGCCTCCACGACAATCAATTGACGGGAGCGATTCCAGCGGAACTGAGTAATCTCCCAAGCCTCACCCTCCTGCTCCTCCACGACAACCAACTGACGGGAGCGATTCCAGCGGAACTGGAAAATCTCACGAGCCTCATCAGCCTGCACCTCTTTCGCAATCAACTAACGGGAGCGATTCCAGCCGAACTGGGCAATCTCACGAGCCTCACCAATCTGTCCCTCCGCTTGAATCAACTGACGGGAGCGATTCCTGCGGACCTGGGCAATCTCACCAGCCTCACCTACCTGGGCCTCAACAACAATCAAGTGAAGGGCGCGATT
>JACZUR010000031.1 GCA_022573095.1 Gemmatimonadota bacterium
ATTCCTCCCTGCTCGATCTGGCGCCGCGCTTCTCCCTTTGACTTTGTTAGTCCGCTCGACGCGGCTAGCTCGACGATCGACTTGGGCAGATCCTTGAGTTTGACCTCCCAGGTGGGCAATTCCTGTTCGAGAACGAGCCATGCCGACCGGTCGACATCGCGGAGATTCGCATCCTCAAACATAATTCTCGAAGCCTGTTCGGCACCCCGTGCGAACTCACTCCCGTGGACTCTTTCAGTGATGTCGCGGGCTAACTCCCGGTGCGGAACTCTCAAAGTGGCGTCGCCTGCATGGTCTCCCATGAGTTCGGCGATTTCCTGCAAACTCCTAAATGTGAACATCTTTAGGTAGTTCTCGATATCGCGGTCATCCACGTTGATCCAGAACTGGTAGAACTGATACGCCGATGTCACCTCCGGATCGAGCCACACACTGCCCGACTCGGTCTTGCCGAACTTAGCTCCGGTCGCAGTGGTTACCAGCGGCGCGCAAAGACCGTGCGCCTGGCCATTTGTGGCCCGCCGGATCAGTTCGGCTCCGGCCGTGATGTTTCCCCACTGGTCGCTCCCGCCAAGCTGAAGCTCACACCCGTAATCACTGTACAGCCTTAGGAAGTCGTACGCCTGCATGAGCATGTAGCTGAACTCGGCATAAGATAGACCAGAGTCCATCCTCGTTCGCACAGATTCCTTCTGAATCATGTAGGATATCGTGAAATGCTTGCCCACATCCCTCAGGAAATCGATGAGGCTGATCGAGCAGAGCCATGCAGCGTTATCTACGATCACGGCGCCCGTCTCAGAATCGTCGAAGTCGAGAAAACGCGACAGTTGATCCCGCTGGCTGGCGGTATTGTGCTCGACCACATCGCGCGAGAGGAGGGGGCGCTCCTCACTCTTCCCACTTGGGTCGCCGATCAGACCAGTTCCACCACCCATGAGTACGATGGGCTTACCACCGAATCGCTGGAGGTGGGCAAGCAACATAATCGGTACGAGATTGCCGATCTGGAGACTTGGGGCTGTGGGGTCAAATCCCACGTACCCAGTTATCGGACCCGCGGCGAGGCGTCCCTTCAGTTGCTGCGTGGCATCGTATAACAGTCCGCGCGAACGCAGCTCGGACAGAAAATTCTTCATCGGCGCAAAGCTTATGTAATCGGATGCCCGGTGGCAAGCGGTCCAGATACCTGATTACTTTTAAAGTTGCTCATGAACGGTTCAAGATCGTGGTTGAGATTCCTTCCGGGTAAGGGGCCCGGCCTGCTCCTAGCCGGAGGTGGCGTGATTTCGATTGTTGGTCTTGGCTCGGGACTCGCCGTCGGCGCCTGGACCAGGGCGTGTGCCGGCGGCATCTGCCCGTCTATCGCCGTTCTCGAACAGTACAGACCCCGACAATCCTCCAAGATCTATGCCGCTGACGGGCGTTTAATAGCCGATCTGGGAGCGGATCTGCGAACGGTCACGCGGCTGGAGGATGTGTCGCCTGCCTTACGGGCGGCGTTCATTGCTGTCGAAGACAAGCGGTTTTTTGCGCACCATGGCATCGACTTTAGGCGCATAGTCGGAGCGATGCTCGCCGATTTGCGGTGTCTCTGCTTCAGAGAGGGCTTTTCGACGATCACAATGCAGCTCGCCCGCAACGTCTTTCCCGAGCGATTGCCCAGCACGAAGAATATCTCGCGCAAGATGAGAGAGGTTCTTGTCGCGCTCGAGCTTGAGCGAACCTACTCAAAAGAAAAGATTCTAGAACTGTATCTGAACCAGATCTATCTGGGCGGTAACAACTGGCTGGGTGTCGAAACCGCGTCGCAACGGTATTTCGGAAAATCAGCGTCGGACCTTAATGTCGCGGAGGCTGCTACGCTCGCGGCCGTCCCCAAGAACCCACGCTTGTACAACCCGCTCCTGTTTCCGAGTCGCAGCGTGCAACGGCGTAACACGGTCATCAATCTCATGCGAGACCAAGGGTTCCTCGACGCGGAGGAGGCCGATCGGTGGAAGGCGTATCCGCTCGAACTTTCTTCGCGCCGAAACCTCAACGAGACAGCTCCTTACTTCGTGGAGTGGGTACGACGTGAATTGTTTGCTCGTTTCGGTCAGAACCTCTATGAACAAGGATACCGCGTTTATACCACCCTCGACCTCGACATGCAAGCCGCCGCGGAGAGGGCCTTGAGTCAGCAGCTGGTGAAAATCGAGAGTGGCGCTTACGGGGAGTACGAACACACTACGTACGCGGAATATTTGGAGCAGGACGGAAGAGACCGGAGCATCACTAACACCCCGTACCTCCAGGGAGCTTTTGTTGCGCTGGACGCTGACAGTGGGTACGTGAGGGCCATGGTGGGTGGTAGGGACTTCGGCAACTCCGAATTCAATCGAGCTACCCAGGCGGAGCGCCAACCTGGATCGAGTTTCAAGCCGTTTGTCTACACCGCTGCGATCAGATCGGGCCGGCCGGCCAGCCACATCGTCAACGATGAACCGCTGAGCCTCATGAATGACACGGACAGCATGCCGTGGGAGCCGGTGAATTTTGAACTGAACTATCGTGGACCTATGACAATGCGGCGGGGACTCCGTTTGTCAGTGAACTTGGTGGCGATTCAACTGGGGTTGGAGTTAGGTATCCCGGCCGTCCGCGGTGAAGCACTCAGGTTTGGACTGTCGACTAGACTTCCCGGAGTTAGCTCTCTGTCAATAGGATCGGCGTCGGTGATACCGATGGAGATGGTGTCGGCCTACACGGCGTTCGCCACACTCGGGACGCGAAGCGCGGCGATTGGCATAGTTCGAGTAGAAGACGAACAGGGCAACATCGTTCTGGAGCCGCAGGTCCGGCGAGACCAAATTCTCGATGTCGAGTCGGCGTGGATCATGACCAGCATGCTTCAGGACGTGGTGAACCGTGGGACCGCCCGTAGCGCGGTCCGAGATTCCGCCGGGTTTCGGCATCCCTCGGGCGGCAAGACAGGAACCACTAATGATGGCAGGGACGTGTGGTTCATTGGATTTACAAGCGAGTTGGTAGCCGGAATCTGGATTGGGTTTGATGTCCCTCAGCGGATCAAAGCCAACGCCTCGGGTGGGCGGTTGGCGGCTCCGGCTTGGGGAGCCTTCATGCGAGAGGTTTACGAGAGGCGACGAGAGCCGGCGGGATGGAGGAGGCCGGAGACTCTTGTGATGGCGGAAGTCGACGGTGTGACGGGTTATCTCGCTACCCCTTATTGTCCACGCGAGATTCGCTACTTCGAATGGTTCGTTCCGGGCACTGCTCCAAAAGAATTCTGCCCCGTTCACGATCGAGCTGAACGGTAAGGCGTAGCCGTTTCATCGATCGTCGAGAGGAGATACACCGCTGAGGCCGATCCGGATTGAAGCCGCGGCCGTGTGGCCGGTGACCGATGCTCCGATTGGTCATGGTGCGATCCTGGTGGGCGGAGACGGCCGGATTCAAGAGATAGGCCCAAGCGCTCTGGTGCCGCTTCCGGAGGGGGCGGAGTCGATATCCTTTCCGAGATGCCTCCTCACCCCCGGGATAATCAACGCCCACACGCACCTCGAGCTAACCAACCTACGCGGCAAGATTCAGGATCCCGATTTCTTCGATTGGATCCAGCATCTCAGAAGGGAGAAGGCAGATGGCAATCAAGAGCTGTTCGTCGAGGCTTGCCGAGTGGGGATTCGGGAATTCTGGTCGTACGGAGTCACGTGCGTAGCCGATACAGGTGACAGCGGCTCGGCCGCAATCGCGCTTAGCGAGTTGGGAGGTCGTGGGATTGCATTTCAGGAGGTCTTCGGTCCCCATCCTGATCAGAGAGACAGCGCTCTAGCCGCCCTTCGCGAGAGGGTGAAAGAGTCGGTGTCCTACGCATCCGAGGCAGTGCGCGTTGGAGTGTCACCCCACGCTCCGTACACGGTGAGCGAGATGCTCTATTGTGATGTGGCAGCGTATGCCAGAGCCGAGGGTCTCCGCATCGCAGTCCACGTGGCTGAATCGATTTCTGAAACGAAGTTCATTGTCCGGGGGGAGGGCCCTTTTGCGGACGCGTGGCAGGCCCGAGGAATTCCGCAGCCGGTCACGGCGGAGTCTCCAGTCGCCTTTTTAGAACGGGCTGGTGTTCTGGGACCCGATCTGCTGGCTATTCATTGTGTCCATGTGTCCCAGCAGGATATCCTCCGCTTGGCGGACTCGGGTACGTGCGTAGTTGTGTGCTCCAACTCCAACGCGCGTCACGGCCATGGGCTGCCCAACCCTCTCCCGATGATAGAGGCCGGAATAAGCGTTGGGGTTGGGACCGACTCGGTGGCGAGCTTGCCCGTTCCCGACCCGTACGCAGAAGCCCGGGCGCTCGTTGAACTGGGTTTGTCGAAACACCGGGTCGCAGAGCTGCTAACGATCGTCGGCGCTAGGGCGACCGGTTGGGATGATGAGATCGGGTCGTTGGAGACAGGGAAATGGGCTGATTTGTGTGTCTTTGGAGGGTTCAATGCGCCGCTCGATTCCGGTTCGGTTGCCGCGGCTCTGATCGACGCTGATCAGACGGGGGTTGTTGCGACTTTCGTTGCCGGTCGCATGGTTCACGGTGCCGAAGGGGATCGGCGCGGACGGTCGGGTGCCGTGTCGACAGGGTGACAGCGGCTGGAAGGCGCACTGAAGACTCTGTCGTTAGATGATGCTGAAGCGCTTTGCAGTTGACTGTTGGGTCGGGATCCAAACGCCCACCATGACTTTGCTGATTACGAACAGTCGGCTCTTCGCGAGGTTGGCAACATCCGTGTCGGCGTATCTGAACGTGATGGCGTCCCTTGTGAACGTTGTCCGGCTTTCCTCCGTACTCACGTTTGTTTCTAATCCTCCGGTGTGGTTGCTCGTAGCTTCGCGCAACAATGATGGCGAGGTCGCCGAAGATACGATTTGTTTTGAAACCGATTTTCTATTCTCACGACGATCTCGAAGTGTTGGGTCGGTTCTTTACACTTCCGCGCCCATTGTCGATTCGAAGCATGCTTGAGATTTTACGACTCAGGGCTGTTGCCTGGGGAGGACAGTAGACACGGGAGCGACAGTTCTGGGCTTGTAAGAGCCGTCGCCCTTGGGATGGGTCCTCCTCGCTGTTGCCCCTAAGTACATCCGTCCTTACAATTCTAGCAGTTGGAGAGATTGATTCCCATTCTATGCGGAGGCGAACTCACACGTAAGGTATGAATGTAAATTCCCGGTGTTTGACGCTGAACGCGTCGTTTGAACCACTGACTATGGTTCCGGTTCGACGCGCCCTTCGTCTTGTCTTAGATAGTAAGGCGGAGCTCGTCGAGGCTGATGAGAAGCGTGCGGTAAGGAGCGTTCGAATTTCACTTCCCAGACCTCTGGTTATCCGGTTAGTTCGATTTATTCATGTTCCGAGAAAGTTCCGGCGACAGGTCACGAACACGTTCTTGTTCGCTCGAGACGACTACGCCTGTCAGTACTGTGGTAGAACGCAGCGCCAGTTGAGGACACGGGAGTGCCTGACTCGGGATCACGTCGTACCGCTGTCACAGGGTGGTACGAACGGCTGGACCAACGTTGTCACATCGTGTTCGTCTTGTAACATTCGCAAAGCCAATCGGCTCCCGCGCGAGTGCGGCATGCGGTTGAGATCCCATCCGCACGAACCACACTTCGTTCATCTCTCCTGGGCCCTGCGGCGCCTGACGCCGATTCAGGCGAAGTACATCGGGATGTTCTATGGCGCGGACACGCTTTCCGAGCTTCGGCGTTTAGGATAAGGAGACCGGATCCTTATTTCTTGTTGCAGTTACATGAGCTCATTATTATCAAAGGTTAAACTCCTGGGAGAGGAAGTTTGGGCGGTCTCGATCTTGCCGCACAATTCAAGAGACGGGTAGACGAGCACCCGGACCGAGAGTGCCTGATTCTCGGTGAAAGAAGGCTCACCTACGAACAAGTCTATGCCGAAGCCGAGGCGCTCGGTGCGGCGCTAAGTTCTCTTGGGGTGGGGCCGGGCGACTGCATTGCTGTCGATCTCCCAAACTGGCCTGAGTGGGTGGTAACTCTGCTTGCGGTAGCTCGGATTGGGGCTGTTCTTGTGCCAGTGAACCCTTCTCTCAGCTATCACGAACTCAAGTATCAGCTCCGGCACGGAGAGGTCAGTATTTGCATTGTCCCACAGCAGTATGATGAACTGGATTATGCAGAACTGTTCGACGATATGGCGGAGGAGCTCCCCGATCTTAGGCAGGTGATCACCGTAGGATCTGAGGATCAGTGGTCAGATGGGGTTGTTGTGAGTTACGGCGAGCTCCTTTCGAGGGGGAAACGCGCGGCTGAAACGGTTGTATCGGCGGACCTGAATCCGGCGGAGGCTCCCCTCGCGATCATCTACACTCCCGGCACACAAGGCAAGCCGAAGGGTGTTGTTCTCACACACGAGAACTTGCTGTGGACTGCAGTAGAAACAAGTCAGGCTCTTGGTCTGACCGCTGAGGACCGCGTGTTTGGAGGTGTGCCGCTGTTTACGGTGTTCGGCGTGCATATGGTGATCAGTACAATCATGGCTGGCGGTACTATTGTGCTACAGGCGAGGTTCAACCCTGCGTTAGCTCTCGAAATTATCGAGCAGGAGTCTCTTACGGTCGTTCACGGCGTCCCCACTATGTTTCAGTTAATCATGCGCGTCTCGTCGTTCTCCGATAGAGATCTATCCAACGTCCGTACGGGGATTGTAGCGGGTAGTCCTGTATCGGCAGAGCTCGTCCGAAGCATTCGTTCTTGGAATGACGTTCAGATCGCGTACGGGCTTACCGAGACCGGCCCGACGGTGGCTATTACGAGATTTGAAGACCCAGCCTTCGAACGAGAGACAACTGTTGGGAGGGTACTTGACGGAGTGGATGTGAAGATCGTGGACGAGCAGTCAGCGCGCGCTGAAGACGGAAGTTCGGTAGGACAGCTTGCAGTCAGAGGACCGAATGTTATGAAAGGCTATTACAGGATGCCTCAGGAGACCAAGAAGTCTTTCACGTCTGACGGGTACTTTCTTACCGGGGATCTGGGAAGTATCGGTCCTGGGGGCTTCCTGACTATAGTAGGCCGGAGCAACGAGATGATCATCAGGGGCGGTTACAATATTTTCCCGCGTGAGATTGAAGACGTATCAAGACTCCATCCAGCCGTCGATCATGTGTGCGTTGTGGGTGTTCCGAACGAGATACTCGGAGAGATGGTTTGCGCGTGTGTTGTACCTGTAGAGGGTGCGATCGTGACCGGCGAAGAGATAAGAGAGTTTGTCGGCGAGCATCTCGCAGCCTACAAGATACCTGATGTTATTCGCTTTGTAGACCAGCTACCGCTAAACGACGACGGGACAGTGGACAGAAAGGAACTCCAGAAGACAATGGAAATGGAAACGAGCAAAAAGTGAAAGAACCAAGTTCGGAGACCCCGACCCAAGGGACCCAACCCGGCCAGCGGTCCGCGCCAAGCGCCGCACTGTTGATCGATTTCGATAACGTCACACTGGGAATTCGTTCTGACCTCCAACAGCACCTCAAGAGACTCCTGAGTTCGGAAGTTTTCAAAGGCAAGATTTCGGTTCAGAGGGCGTACGCCGATTGGAGGCGGTATCCGCAATATATCGTTCCTCTCTCTGAATCGTCGATCGATCTAATTTTCGCGCCTGCGTTCGGCGCAAACAAGAAGAACGCGACTGATATTCGGCTGGCAATCGACGCTCTTGAGTTGGTGTTTACGAGACCCGAGATCGGTACGTTTGTACTGCTGTCGGGCGACGGAGATTTTTCGAGTCTGGTGCTCAAGCTCAAGGAATATGGTAAGTATGTGATCGGTGTCGGTATCCGCGAGTCGTCGAGCGATCTCTTGGTACAGAACTGCGACGAGTACTACAACTACAATGAGTTGACCGGATTTGCCCGGGAAGGTAGCGAGGAACCGGTCCGCCGCGATCCGTGGGTGTTGGTGGTGGAGGCGGTGGTTCGAATGAAAGACCGCGGCGACGTAATGCGGTCCGATAGACTGAAGCAGGTCATGCAGGAGGTTGACCCCCATTTTACCGAGAAAGACGCCGGCTTCAACCGGTTTGGCAAGTTTATTGTGGAAGCCGGTAAGAGATCGTTGTTGGTCCTCAAGAAACTCGACAATGGTCAGTACGAGATCGACATCGGACCCGACGCCAACGTGCCGGTTGAGTCCGAGATCGACTCGATGGCGACAATTGCAGCTGTCTCGGAGTTGCCGAAGAAAACGGCTCCGCGGTCGGAGATTACGCTTGCGAGAGCGTTTGAACTGTTGACGCAGTCTTTGAAAGAGTTGGGAAACGGTACGTGTGAAGCGGAAACTGTTCGTGAGAAGATGGTCAGTCTCAACGACAACAAGACCGATCCCGTTATGCAAGGATCTCGATTCACCCGGCTGTTGAGACAGGCTCACGACGCTGAGTTAATCGAGGTCGCAAGGAACAAGGAGACGGGTTACCTGGTTCGTCCTGTCGGACGGACTGAAGGTGGATCTGTGCAGGAGCAAGCCGTGCGTGCCGAAGCGAGGCCCACGGCTTCGCGTAGAAAGTCGCCGAGCAAGGGACCGTCGGGTTCTAAGGCTGCGGGGCGGAAGGGTGTGGGTTACAGGAAAGGTAGTGCGGGTCGTAAGCCTGTTGTGCAGGACGATGCGGGGCGTTCGGATGCAGGTGAGCAGCGCGGATCGGTTAAACCCAAGAGTGCTGGAGAGCAGGTCGCAGCTGACGGGATTCCCGGTTCTGGCAAGCTCGCTAGGCCGAAGAAACAGAGATCCCCACGTAAGGCTCCTTCGACTATAGCTAAATCAGCTGACTCAGCCCGAGGGGGTGGGCCAAGACAAAGGGTTCGCAAGCCGCCCCGGTCAAGCGACGGGCTAAGTCGTCGCGGCCGAGCCAGAATTCACGTAGTACAGAAAAGCGGGCGGTCCAAAAAATGGAAGCCGAACGCCCGACTGACGATTCCAAGGGTGAGGGCCCGGACAGCGGGTCGAAGATGGATGAGAAGGGTCGTGATCGCAAGACAAAAGGTTTTCTGAAGAGAGTCAGTGATGTCGTCCAGAGGAAGATCTTGAGAGATCCTGCCGCGCAGTATGATCCTGATTGAGGCGTGATCAGCGGGTTGCTGCCTGTCGGCTTCTATGCGCGCGATGCTGTTAGTGTCGCGCGCGATCTATTGGGGTGTACCCTGCGCACTGCGTTCGGCGGGGCGGTAACGTCGGGGAGAATCGTCGAGGTAGAGGCTTATGTTGGCGCGGAGGATCCCGCCGCTCACGGCTTCCGAGGCCGCCGGTCTGCCAGGAACGAATGCCTCTTCGGACCGCCAGGGACTTCGTACGTTTACTTCATCTATGGAATGCATTGGTGCTTCAACGCCGTGGTCCTGCCCGAAGGTGTACCCGCCGCCGTCTTGATCCGAGCACTCGAGCCGCTCGAAGGACTGGAGACGATGCGAGAGAGGAGGGGAAGCGTGAAAGACGGGATACTCTGTGCCGGACCGAGCCGCCTGAGTCAAGCGCTAGGTATCAACGGTGATCTGAACGGCGTAGCGCTGACGGGCGAAGATATCGCGATCTGCGGCTCGAACCGGCAGGCTCCTAAGATCGAGACGACTTTGCGCATCGGGATCACCAAGGCGAAGGACTGGCCGCTCAGGTTTATCGTTAAGGATTCGAGGTGGGTGTCCAGAAAGGCGTCTCCGCCCCCGCCCCCGCCGAAATAACAATCGCAGCTGCGTTTATGCGGACCCGCTAGATCAGGTCCAGGGTCTTGCCGACCTTTTCAAAAGCGCTTAACGCGTGATCTAAGTCTTCTTGGGAGTGTCCCGCGGAGACTTGGCATCGAACCCGTGCCTCTCCTTTCGGAACAACCGGATATCCGAATCCGGTTACAAAAACACCTGCATCGAGCAACATGTTGCTCATCTGAATCGCTTTGGATGTTTCACCGAGGATGACCGGAATGATCGGAGTGTCTCCTTCAATCGGCTTGAAGCCTAGTTCTAGGAGTCGCTTCCTGAAATAGGCGGCGTTGTCGTGAAGGGTACTCACGAGTTCGGGGTGGTTTTCAAGGTACTTGACCGCTGCGAGTGCGCTACCTGCCACTGTGCATGGCAGGGCATTGGAGAAGAGTTGAGGGCGGGATCGCTGGGTGAGATAGTCGCACACCTCAGCGGAGGCAGCAACAAACCCGCCCGCGGCTCCGCCGAGGGCCTTCCCGAGCGTTGACGTAATGATGTCGATTTCGCCAAACACGCCGAGGTGTTCCGCTGAGCCTCTACCGGATTTTCCAAGGACACCGGTTGCGTGCGAGTCGTCGACAGCCACGATCGCATCGTACTTACGCGCCAGCTCCACGATGTCCGGTAGTTTCGCTATGTCACCTTCCATGGAGAAGATCCCGTCAGTGAAGATGAGACGGGTACGCCGGTCTTGAGATTCACGCAGTTTATCTTCCAAATCTGCCATATCGGAGTGCCTGTAGACTGCAGATGCGCATTTTGTTAAGGCTTTCGCGAGCCGTATCGAGTCTATGATCGATGCATGGTTTAGCTGGTCGGAAATCACGATGTCGTTAGCACCCAGGAGAGTTGGGCATACGCCCTCGTTCGCGTTCCAGCAAGACACAAAAGTTAACGAGCTTTCAGTGCCCACAAATTTTGCCAGAGCTTGTTCGAGGTCTCGGTGGATCGTGAACGTTCCGCATATGAAGCGCACGCTCGATGTGCCGGCCCCATACTGCGCCAATGCGTCCTGGCCGCCCTGGATTACTTCGCGCGTATTCGCAAGACCGAGGTAGTTGTTGGATGAAAGGATTATGACTTCGCCGTGTCCCTCCATGATCACACGAGAGTCTTGGGGTGAGTCAAGATGATTAAGCGACTTATAGACGCCGTCGCTCTTGAATTGGTTCAGTTCACTCCGAAGCCGTGTGTCTAGTGAGCTTCCCATAGTTCATCAACTACCGATATTGAGGATAACTTTTCCGGCTTCACCTGATCTGATAGCAACAAGAGCTTGATCGATTTCTTCAAGAGTGAACTCGTGTGTAATAACGGGTGTGGGGTCCAGGAGCCCGGAAGAGAGAAACCGCCTCATCTGTAGCCACGTTTCGTACATCCTTCTTCCTATTACTCCGTAGACTGTGATTCCCTTGAAAATGATCTCGTTCGCTAGATCGAGCGGGACGGGACTGCTGGGCAGTCCCAACAGTTGCACCCGTCCTCCCAACCTGACGCTCTTGAAAGCGTCATGCAGTGCGTCGGGGTGTCCCGACATCTCGCACACAATGTCCACTCCCTCGCCGGCGGTTTCGTCCTTCACCCTCGCGGAGACATCGTCGGTGTTTGGGTTGAGGAGCACATCGGCTCCCATGCTTTTGGCGAGTGTTAGCCTGTTGGGCATGATATCGGTTGCTATCACGGGCGAGGCACCAGCCGCTCTGGCTATTCCGACCGCGAAACATCCGATCGGGCCGCATCCCAGGATGAGGACAGAGTGTCCAGCTATCTCGGTGGTAAGTACCGTGTGAAACGCGTTTCCGAGCGGATCCATTATTGCCCCAACTCGCGTGGGGATTGTGTTCAAGGGTATGACATTGGTTGCCGGCATCGAGATGAAGTCGGCAAAGGCTCCGTCACGGTCCACTCCGATGATGCTTGTGTTCTGGCAGATATGTCCGTTTCCCGTACGACATTGATTGCAGTGCCCACACACGATGTGGCTCTCGGCGGTCACCAACTGCCCGACTGCAAACTGCGTGCGAACAGCGGAGCCAACCTCCACTATCTCCCCGGCGAACTCATGCCCCAAGGTAAGTGGTGGTCTGATTCGGCTCTGGGCCCACACGTTCCAGTCTGCGATATGTAAATCGGTGCCACAAAGCCCTGCGTAATGGACTTTGATCAGAATGTCATTGGATCCACACTGCGGTTTTTCTACGTCCGTGACTACCAATCCGGCGGAAGCGGTTGTTTTCGTTATCGCGCGCATTGATTTATTCGGAAGAGTGCGGGTCAATTAAGATCGCTGTAACTCAGCTTGCGGGCACGGACTCAATTTTCACCGCTGAGATCTTGAGTTCGGGCATCTTCGCGTGCGGTTCCAGGACTGGACTGGTGAGCAGGTTCGCAGCCGCCTCCCGATAGTGGAAGGGAACAAACACCTGCTTCCTGGCGACACGATCGGATATTCTCACGGAAATTATGATGGAGTTTCGGCGGCTGGTCAACTTAGCCAAATCTCCATCAGCAAGCCCGAGGGCGACTGCGTCGTCGGGATGTATCTCCATTGTAGCGATCGGTTCTATCGCATCTAATCCCTGCGAGCGGCGCGTCATAGTGCCGGTGTGCCAGTGATACAACTGCCGGCCGGTGTTCATAATGAAGGGGAATTCGTCATCCGGGAGCTCATCCGGGTCGGAGTATTGGGCAGGTTGAAAGGATGCTCTTCCATCTTTCGTCGGAAAAGATTCCGCGAATAGGTAACTGGTTCCCGGGTGGTCACGATTGGGTACTGGATATTGTAGTCCACCCCCGCTCAATCGGTCGTAGCTTACCCCCGTCCATGACGGAGCCACGCGGCTAACTTCATCCATTACGCTTTCCGGGGAATCAAACTCCGTCTTGAGGCCACACCCAGCTACCGAAACCAGACAGATACGACAGTTTCCGACTATTGGCAATTTGGGATACCAACACAAGGTGGGAATAGCTATGTGGGCCGATCTGGCAGCCTCGAAAATCGTACAACCGTCACCTGCGGTTACCGGGGATCCGTTGATGGTCACATTAGGCATGGACAAAATATGGATGATGCGCCGGGTGGGTGGCAAGTGATGCGCAATAGAGAGACACCGAATCAGTCAGTTTGGGATCCAAAAATGAAGCGGAGAGAGATACGGTCGAGCGTTTTCGGATGCCTCATCGCGACGACCGATCCGAATCTGGATAGATCCGGAAGTGCCAACGAGCAAAAAAAGTATTGCGCGAATTCACTTAGTCTATAATATTCGGTTCGGTTTTAAGCGCTTGTTGGATGCCAACTTGATGTCTGAAACAAGACGCGTGACGAAAATCGAATCGAAAAACAAAATTGCCGTTGCTGGTTCGGTAACGGTGACAGTCCTTTTTTCCCCCAAAGCAAAACGAATCCAGGTGACATGATTCGATCACCGATGTTAACCAGTTACCGTGGAATTGATGTTGCTGCGTTGGGGTGGAGCTTCGGAGATACAGCTATCTCCGATATCAGCAGGGAATCGCGAGATCTCCTGTGCGAGCGAAGCGGAAGCGCGGCGGAGATTGCCGCACCAGTGGTCGGACACATCTCCGGTCGCGAACTTTAATCCGGGAGGATTGCATGGCCGCAAAGCGAAAGGCTGCCAAGAAACGTAGGGTAGTAAAGAAGAAGGCGACCAAGCGCAAGGCAACCAAGCGCAAGGCAACCAAGCGCAAGGCAACCAAACGCAAGGCAACCAAGCGTAAGGCTGTGAAACGCAAGGGTGGCAAGAAGAAGGCAGCCAAGAAGAAGGCAGCCAAGAGAAGGCCTGCTAAGAGGAAGAAGGCAGCGGGGAAGAAGGCTGCCAGGAGAAGGCCTGCCAAGAAGAAGGCAGCCAAGAGAAAGACGGCTAAAAGGAGAAGGCGCTAGCCGGTTCCTCTTTCTCTCTAACATTGCACTGGGGCCGGCACGCTGCCGGCCCCGCGGCGTTTAGGGTTTCTTATTGAGAGGAGGCTAGTTTCGAGTTAACAAGCCACTTCTGAGAGTGCCGTGACGCCCAACCGATATAGTGCTGCTGGATCGTCCGGGATTGAAGCATCCGAGAGTTCGGGTCAGATGTCTCTTCTGGCAAGATGCAATGGATGCCGCCCGGCGCTGTCAACTCTTTTAGGACTGTGATCACCCTATTTACCTCCGCTGTCGACAGAGAGCTGAGGGCCATGGGATCCAATACGACGAGTGTTGCAACGACTTCAGGAAACCAGCTACCCCCAAGGTCGACCACAAAAGCTTCGAAGCGGGATACCAACGCTTCGCTGGCTGCACGGTGTTCAGCCGCGTCAACCGTCTCGAGTTCACCGTCGACAAATAGGACAGGGACGTCGTGAGCCGCCAAGAAGAAGCCTCTGCCAAGGGCT
>JACZUR010000221.1 GCA_022573095.1 Gemmatimonadota bacterium
AAGGACAACCAGGGGGGTCTGCCAAAAGCTAGCCCGACCGTCCCCCCGGCATACCCGCGCTCTCAGCACATCACTCCAACTCCGCCACCGCTACCAAGTGCCCACTTGCAGCCTGCACGCGCGCTCCGGCGCTGCTAGCAATCTCAGGAGACGGGTTGGGCTATGATGCTGGCGCGAAGTCCCCGCCAATCGAGGGCGAAGAACGCGACTAAAATTGTGTCGATATTGAGTTCGAGATACGCGGCAAGTGAACGCTAAATCGCCATGCGAGCAGCGGCGAACACAATTTCATTTCTGCTCCCCTGGGTTGGTACAGCGCTGCCTCTCTGGGGGGCACTCCAATGGGGCACGCCAATGGTGTGGGTTCTGGTAGTGATGGGCCTGGTATGGATCTACGCGTTTACTCTGACAGCTGCTGCACGAAGCCCGGACGAACCCGGCCCTGATGATCTCGTGCTTGGGCAAGGAACGGTCGAATCCGTAGTACAGAAATCTGGCGGCCGAGCATCTCTGCGGCTGCTGATCGGGTCGATGCGAGGAAGCTTTGTTACGTCGAATCATTTGGCGGATCATTTGACGTTGGATGACTCCGTGATATTCGTCAATATTCCGCCCAACGAAGAAATACTCCGTTTGGCGGTCATCGATGCGAGCTTCGCTGAGCGCGCACAGTCGGCGAGCAATTCCGATGAATAGATTCGCCACGAACTTGTTTGGCGAAGAAGGTCTTTACCTACAAGCGCAGTTCGCCGCTGTAGCGGGATTTGTAGGTTGCGTTGCGCTCTCGATTGTCGGAGTCGAGGTCTGGGATTGGGGTGAGTGGAGCATTTTGCTTGTCGTCCCTGCGATCATTTGGTTCATATTGATGATCCGCTCCAAATCGCATCAAATTAATCGTGAATACATGTCCACATTGGCGCTTGATTACGGGTATGTGCATGGGGAGAGACGCTGGAAGGTCGAAGTGGCCGAAAACGCCGAAGTAGAGCGCCAAGAGATAACAGTTATCGGCGGCCTGGGATGGAAGCGCGCAGCGCCGAGGAAGTATCGCACCAGGCAGTATGAAATCTTCAACGTACAGTCTGGAGAGCGTGTCCTGATAGTCCACGGCACCCGGAACGATGTGGGTGTTCCCGAAATCCTTATTCTGGGATACCTCGATGATTCCGCCGACTAGCTGCGCATGTCCCCTCCTCGGGGCAGTTGCGCAATTTGCAGCCTGCGCGCGCGCTGTGTGGGCGTAAGCGGTGTCAGGAGATGGGATGAGGGAGTGGTCGGCTATGATGTCGGGCACTTACGTAAGACCGACGCTAGCGAAATAGGGTTGGAACGCATTGTCACCCCACAACTCCGAAACGCAGTACACCCATGGCTACACCAATCCCGCTTTTGCTGGAATATCGAGCCGGACTGCTGCCAGCCACGCTTATTTTTTGCTCCCCCACTTGAAATCCGGGGACACGTTGCTCGATATCGGATGTGGGCCTGGGACTATCACGTTAGGCCTGGCTGAAGCGGTCGCTCCAGGACGAGCGAGTGGAGTGGACATTGGAGAAGAATTCATTGAGCTAGCAAGAGATGGAGCGGAGTCGGCAGGCGTACAGAATGTGAACTTTGCAACTGGAGATGCTCTCAAATTGGATTTTGATGATGAAAGTTTTGACGCTGTGTTCGCCTTCGCACTGCTCGAACACCTGCCTGAACCCTTTGACGCAATGAAAGAGTGGAAACGCGTACTGAAACCCGGTGGCGTAGTTGCCGTCGGGAGCGGTGCGGTATCAAGACATGCATATGCACCCGATTCACCGTGGGGGAATGTGGGCTTTTATTTGGCCGTTTGGGAGCAAAACGGAGGTCATCCCGAAATAGGGCTGACTCAACCAAAATTGCTCGAAGATGCTGGTTTTTCTGAAATCGAAGTCGGCGGTTTTATCACTTCTTTAGATGCGCTGGCTCAAGTCGCTTGGGCTGAACGCATGCGCGAACCGTCCTTCATAACTCAAGCGGTCGAGGGCGGATTTGCCACCGAGGAAGAAATTGAGGACTTGGCCACGGAGATAGAAGCTTGGGCAAAACTAGAAAACTCGTGGTATCTATTGCCGTGGTTCTACGGACTTGGGAAAAAACCTGCGGAATAGATCCGACTGGGTCGGCTCCGCTCGAAAATCCTGCGCAGAATTTATGTGAGCTGACCATCACCAGTCAGCGTGATCTGGAGAAGGAGTACCGGCATCCATCTCCCCAGATACCTCGCCATCCACCCACATCGGTGCGACCAAGTCGCTGCTACCAAGCGCCACTCTTGCAGCCTGCACGCGCGCTCTGTGGACGCTAGCAATCTCAGGAGATGGGTGGGCTATGATGCAGTCTTTCTGCGGGCAGTCGAGGGGGCGAGCCATGTCAGATCGCAAATCTAAAGAGACATACACACACGGCTACAAAAGCGCAGTAAGGAACCAACAGAGGCGTACTGCCGAGGATCAGGGGGCGTTTTTCATTCGGCATTTAAGACCTGGGATGAAAATTCTTGACTGCGGTTGTGGGCCCGGAACGATTACCGTTGGCCTCGCCGATGTAGTTGACCCAGGACAAGTCGTCGGAATCGATACGGGCCAAGAAGCCATCGATCTGGCGAACAAGCTGATTGGGGAGCGTAAGAATCTCAAATTTCAGACAGGCAGCGTCTATGAACTCCCGTTCCCTGACAATCATTTCGACGGAGTTCTCATACATAAAGTTCTGGAGCATGTGGCCGAACCGGAAACCGCAATGATGGAAGTTGCGCGAGTGCTGAAACCCGGAGGTGTGGTAGGTGCTCGAAGTACAGATCAGGGAGCGCTCAACATTGTTCCTTGGTCAGAGGCGATAAACGATATTTTCGATAACTTGCAAGACCGGTGGGAAAAGAACGGAGGCAATCCCTTTTTCGGCCGCCTTCAACAGTCGGTCATGCGGAAGAGCGGTCTGGAGCGGTTAGAAACTTCGCACCGGGTCGAAACTGCTAATCCAGATGAGTGGAGACGTGCCTTTGAAAACATATGGAATGGCGATTACGAGGAATGGCTCAGCCGCGGTTTCTTGACCGAAGATCAGGTTTCCGATCCGGCGCAGATGACAAAGGTAAAAAGTGACCTAAAGGCCTTTGCAGCCGACCCCGACTGTTCGTTCGTAACATCTGTTGATTACGAAACGACTGGCTGGAAACCATGATCCGGTTACTTCCAGTCACCGGCGTAATCCCACTATGAAAATCCGGCGGATAGTACCCACCACCTGCCGCCACCTGAAGCCGTAAGAACAACCTGGGCCGCGCTTCGGTTGCCCATCCCCCGACATACCCGGTCATCCAGGCAGATCGCTACAGCCCAGCCACCGCTACCAAGTGCCCAGCCCAGCCTGCACGCGCGCTCTGTGACTTCTAGAAATCTCAGGAGATGGGTTGGGCTATGATGATGGTCGCTCGGATATCGAGACCGGTGACAGAGGCTGGAGATGACAAAGCTCGCCGACATCAATCGTTCGATAGAGCAGATGCCAACAAGCGAGATTGCTCCGATAGTTCAAAGTGCGCTTGGTGACGCATCCGCTAGCCCAGTTACGGGTTGGACTGCGTCACCAATGAGAGCTGAAAGCATCGGACAGGGGACTCTGGGATTCGCACAGGTATCTGGCATGGCGACCACCTCCTTTGGTAAAAAACTCGTCGGATGGTCATCGGTAGTAAAAGCCGTGAATCCTGCCGATGCTTCTTTGCGAGGCGAAGACAGTTTCGACACAAGCGAACGAGAAATAGGATTCTATCGATCCGGTTTTC
>JACZUR010000222.1 GCA_022573095.1 Gemmatimonadota bacterium
AGTCGTTCCTGAATCCGACAAACAGAATATTCTCAGGCGACCCCGCAGCAGCCATTAGGTTTTCCCAGTCGCCCGATGGTGTCACCATCTCTCGGACGACCCTCTGTCTGATCTGGGGATCGCGCAGCCGTCCGACCCACGCCGCAAAGCCCCCCTCCTGCACCCACGGTGGCATTGCGGCATCCAGCCCCGTAGCGCCCGCGGGATAAGTGTACATGTCTGCCGTGATCCTCAAACCCTCAGACCTGGCTCTCTCCACCTGGTCGATGACTGCACTCATCTTCGGCCAGTTCTCTGCGCCGGCAGCCTTGAGGTGATAGATCTCGGCGGCAACTCCAGACTCGCGCGCAATCGAGATCAACTCGTCCACCGCCTCATTCAACCGTGCCCCCTCGCTTCGGATGTGCGAGATGTATACGCCACCGTACTCAGCGACAACCGTGGCGAGACTGATCAGCTCGTCCGTGTCGGCATAGAAAGCGGGAGCATAGATGAGCGACGATCCCAATCCAATGGCTCCCTCTTCCATCGCTTCACGCACCAGTTCCCGCATGCGCGCCAACTCCGCCTCCGTGGGGGGGCGATTCTCGTACCCTAGCTCGTGAATACGGACGCTAGTGGCCCCTACAAACGATGCAACGTTTGTGGCCACACCGAGTTCAACCAAGTGTTCCAGATACTCGCCGAGCGAGGTCCATGGTACTGCGAATGTGACGTCGCCCTGATCCCGGATCATATCCTCGCGCATAGCGGTGTTCAGAGGACCCATCGACCGGCCTTCGCCCATGACCTCAAGTGTGACACCCTGCCGAATATCGCCCTGCGACAGACCGTCTTCTATCAGTGATTCAGTCGACCAACTCAACATGTTTGTGAATCCGGGCGATACGGCCATACCTGAGGCTTCAACCTCTACGTCACCTCGTGCCCAGCCGATTCTTCCGATCGCGGCTATGCTGTCTCCACTTATCGCCACGTCGCCCACGTAGGGGCTGGAACCTGAACCGTCGTAGATCGTCCCGTTTCGTATGACAACATCGTAGTTCTGGTAGCAGGCGGCCAACATCAGTGCCGGTGCCAGCGCAGTGGCCCTCACAATATTTCTCATTCCGCATGCCTCCCAGATTGTTGGCTGCCTGCAACGATACAGCGCACGCACTTAAGATCAATAACCAAAAATCCGTTGGCAAACTGCCACTGATTTTCTTAAGTTTCAGTTCACATGCTGCATGGTCATCACCATCCGAACCGCCTGTGCGGTATCGGCTTTATGCGGGTACTGAGGTTGCCGCTGTTGTTATCGGTAGCCGCGAGCGTTTCGTGCTCGAGTGGCAGGCTGAGCGAAGGTAGTGCTGTTTGCGGGATAACGCTGCTTGCAAGCGCCAACATGGTAATACGGCAGGCCAGTAACGCTTACCGAATCCTATCGGAGCCACCCGCCGGCCTCGAAGGTCGAGTGCCGGCGAGGGTGGTAGGCTATGGCACTGCCACTGCCCAGGTCCAGGAGAGCGTTACCGGGCTCATTTTGGCATACGAGGGTGACGGTTTCCCGGCCATACCCGGCTTTGGAGTTGCGCTGGTAGACGATTCTTCAGAGGTATTTCGAGGTATTCTGATCTTCGACCTCGACATACCCGCCGGCTATCCCCAGCTGGGAGCTATTACTCACCAGGATCTTGTAATGCCGCTGCTGGGGCTGAGGGTTACTTGGAGTTCGGTGAGTAACGACGACTGCCCGCTGTTCGCAGCTATCGACACAGTTACTGTAGCGGAGTGACTCTCGGAAATCTCGCCTCGTCCGCCACCTCTCGCATAAGCCGGTCAGGGCTCGAATAGTTCCGGAAGAAGACTCGATCCGACAGCCGGTTGAGCGCAACGCGTACTTTGGAAAAGGACGCCGCCAGTTCTGCATAGATCTCGGTTAGATCGTACGTCGATGCGACGGGATGCTCTGCGGCAACGAGAAAACCGCGCGACCCCAGTTCATCGTAGTAACCGAAGCCGGGCGCACCTTTCCGCTGTGTTCGCCACGAAACAAAATCGGGAAACAGTCCTGCCAGCCAGAGACTGTAATTGCCAAGATAGACGCGGAGTGTGAATCCCTCGTCTGTCCGTGGACCCAGCATGTCCGCAACAATGTCTACAAGATAGTTGTAGGATGGATTCAACCGTTCACTATCGGCGCCCGGACCCACTAGATTCCCGAACCCCAGCAAGAGGGCGGTGAGGTAGTCTGACAAGGGAGTACTGGTTAGCCCGATTCCCAGCATCGAGTTACGCACAGCGACGTATGTGAACAGCACGGCTGATGGTTTCTCGATAGACTTACAGGCAACGAGACGGTCAAACAGATCCGGATGGTCGAGCATGGAAATCCACCCACCAGACGATATGAGGAGAGAATAGTCTCCGAGTTGCCGCCTGTCCTCACCAGCCAACAGTGTGGCGGCCAGATTCAAATCCGCATTACTGAGACGTCCTACGGCATTCGCAAGAATCATCGATCTAACCCACTATTAAATCGTGATACACCGTGCAAAGAACGCTGGTCCCCTTGGAAAGAGCCAAGTCGGACTGCGTCAACATAATAAGAATCTGCCAGATATGCTCACGCAGAGCAGTGATGGTGCGCACACAACCGGTGCGGCAGCTTTCGTACGCCGCAACACAACGCGAAAATGCGAGTCCTAATCGTCGATTCCGGCAAGAGCTGGCGCGGAGGCCAGGGACAAGCGTTTCTCCTATCACAGGGTTTGCGTGAGCGGGGTCACGGGGTGACCGTCGTGGCCCCTGAATCGAGCCCTCTTTCGCAGAAAATGGTCTCGATCGGTATTCCAGTTCGTCCCATCAACCAGAGTTCCGAACTCGATCTGCTCTCAGGTGTACGCCTGGCACGACTGTCCAAAGAGATCGAACCGGATATCGTGCACGCGCACACATCTAGATCGCTCGCTGTGGCCCGGCTTGCTCAATTGCTTGGGCTGAAGGGAAAACTAGTGGTAACTCGCCACCTGACGCGGCGCCCGATGAATTACTTCAAGTATCACCGCGGTGTAAGCAGGTTCATAGCGGTATCGAACGCAGTGCAGTCAAGCCTAGAGAGCGCTGGGATCCCGGAAGGCTCCATCGACGTGGTGCGTAACGGCGTTCGGTTGCAGAGGCCACAATCGCATAATGCAGTCCCGCGAACCGGCTTGAAGGGCCCCGTTTCGCTCGTGGCGATAGGTGCGCTGACTCCCGAAAAGAACTACCCCACCTTAATAGAGGCCGCGAAACTGGCACAGATCGAAGGAGCGAACGTCAGGTGGACTGTTCTCGGTGAAGGACGTGAGCGTGCTCGTCTGTCCCGGCTAATCAAGAAAACTTCCGTTCCCGTAGAGCTGCGAGGCCATGTACCGGATGTGTCACCATATCTTGCCGAGGCCAGCGCACTCGTTCACACGGCGACGGCCGAAGCGCTTGGCTCTGGAATCCTGGAGGCGTTGGCCATGGGCGTTCCGGTAGTTGCGACCAGGGTCGGAGGCATCCCTGAAGTGATTACACCGGAGGTCGGAACGCTCGTAGACCCGACCGACGCCTCCCAAATTTGGCGGGAAACCTCCGCTTGGATAACGGACCCTCCCGGGCGGGACGCGGTACGAGAGACGGGACCTAAGGTTGCGGCCCGGTTCGATGTAGATTTAATGATTGAGGGAACCTTACGTTCTTACGACAAAGCACTCAACGACTACAAGTCACTACGATAGAGTTACTTGAACGATGATATATGTTTGCATTGCATCACGTAACAACGCCAAGACGGTCGGAC
>JACZUR010000223.1 GCA_022573095.1 Gemmatimonadota bacterium
GGGCTAGGGCGCGAGTACGCGCTCTGGAAGACCGTCAGGTCTGCCAGCGTATTCACACGGGCCTGGCGGGCGTCCGCGTCGTCGTAGCGGCCGTAGTCGCGCGCGGAGCCGTCGACGCGCTGCACCACGCGCAGCGCCTGCCGATCGCGCTTCTGCCGCGCGATCACGTTGTAGGGCACGGCCCAGGAGTTCACGAATAGCACGTCGTACTCGTCCGTGATGTCCTGGGTGTGTGGGATGTCGTGGCGTTCCATGTAGGAGAGGAGATTCCCCAGGAAGGTGTACATCCCTCCTTGCGCCTTGACGTCTTGCGGCACGCAGATGCGCGGTATGCTTGCGGGACTGCTCATCATCGTTTCCGAAGCACCATCGTGTAGCTGGTCGTCATGAGGTCGTCAACGGTCACGGCTGGATGCTGGGCGAGGCATTCGTCGAGGACCTGCTCGTCCAGGGCGGAGTAATGGTCTTGATAGCGCGCTTTCGAACGGCGCCATTCCAGAATCTCGAACCTGTGCCTGATGGTGAAGGATGCCATCTCGCCCATGCTGAGCCGAGGTACCTGGAAACTCGAGTGGTAGAAATCGAGCGCGTGCAATGACTCGTGTGGCCGGTACCGACAGACGTATTCCTCGAACTCCGCTGGCGTGAGGCGCACGTGCCCCCAAGGGAAATCCAGCGTGCACATGCTGTGGCCGCCGGCCGGGCCGAACCACGGCTCGCGTTATCTTCCGCGTCACGAACGTCTCGCCTCGGCGCGGACTCTCGTGGTTGAACAGGATGCCATTACACGCGAACATGTTGTATCCCTCGCGGTAGGTCACCGTCATCCAGTAAGCGTAGAGCTTCGCCGCGCCATACGGACTGCGCGGGTGGAACGGGGTGATCTCGCTCTGCGGCGGGTCCGCGTTTCCGAACATCTCACTGCTGGATGCCTGGTAGAAGCGCGCCTTACTACCGCTTCGCCGGATGGCGTCCAAGATGCGAGTCGTCCCGAGGCCGGTCACGTCACCGGTATAGCCGGGCATATCAAAGCTCACCCGCACGTGGCTCTGAGCTCCCAGGTGGTAGACCTCGTCAAACTTGACGTCGTAGAGCAAGTTCGTCATCTGGTCAGCGCCGCCCAGATCGCCGTAGTGCAGGAAGAGCTCAACGCCGCTCTCGTGAGGATCACGGTAAAGATGATTGATACGACCACTATTGAAGGTACTGGCCCGACGGATGATGCCATGCACTTCGTACCCCTTGTCCAAAAGGAGTTCCGCCATGTACGAACCGTCTTGCCCCGTGATCCCGGTGATCAATGCTTTTTTCAACGGTCACACCTCAGTGCGGATGCTACTGCCAGTCTGTTCCGCCACCTTGCTCCGCAGTTCGGCCGTTCGGGAAAGCTGCCAAGGCAGCCTGCATCACGTGCCCACCGAGTTTTCGCCCATCCGAGCCCTGGGGTAGACCGGGACCGTCGCGGCGAGAAGGGACTTCGGGTTGTAGACGTACAACTCAGTGCCCTGGTCGAAGAGGAACTCTCGCCACCGGCCCAGAAAGGGGACTATGCCCTTGGCTGTATTGTGTGAGTCTTGGTGCGAGGATAAGCGCCGATGGTCCTCAATTCTAGTCTCGTCGTAGTCTAACCAGAAATACCTACGGTCGTAGAGGTCCACGCCCACCAGCACGATCTCCTTCCACCCAAGAACATAGGCGAAGTTTATGCAGTCCGTCAGCGTGGCCGACCCGTGCACTAGACCTTCGGAGAAAGAAGAACTCGGTGGCTGGTAGGTGCGAGAGCGAGAGCGATTTCTGTAACGGAATATCGGAGACGATTTCGGAAGTAACCTCAGTCCTACCAGTCGGTTGCCATTGATTGCGTTCCATCCTCCCTGAATCAACAATACCGTATTGGCGTAATGGGGGTTGCCGTTGATACGGCGCGCATATTCGTGGACGCCCGGCCACCAGATTCTTGGGTCAATATCATTGGCCACCACTTCTCTGATGAGGTGGTAATCGATACGCACCAAGTTTTGATGAACAAACCAACCAAAGCTCAATGTGTCGCATTGCTCGAAGCTGCGCCATTCATCCTCCGAGATGCTGTTAACGGAAAATCCTGACCCAAAAATAAACAAGGTATCTGTCTTACGAGTTGCTCGCAGCTCGTCGTCCGTTACATGGTGGTAATGGCGGCTGTTGATTAGGTTCGCCGCCCATGGCAGTGCCCGGACCGCGGATACGAGCAGCAGTTTACGCCAACTCATGTTTATCTCCGCTCACTAAAGAGTCGGTCACACGTGAGCTGCCTGCGCCTTCGTATGATTAGCAACACTCTCCATCCCACCTCTACGACCCTTCCAACCTCAATATGTTCAGTAAGTGGATTCAGCGTCGAGCAGCACGTTCATCGCGGCGACATCGCGATCGAAAATTCCTGGGTCAAGGCGGACCCGCTGTTGGGCTGTCTTGAAGAAGTGCCGCTGCGACGACGCGAGGGAGCTCGCCCAGGCGCTGGGGTAGTCAATAGACCACGATTCGACAGCTGGTGGCGAACTGAACATCCCGCGCTCATCGAACGTATCCCGTGGAGAGTACAGCGTCGCCGTCTCTCCATCGTATACTAGATGTCCATTGGTGCCCCATAGCGCCATGCGAACCACATAGGGAGCTGCGTAGCTATTCGAGATGTTCACCGAAACGCCGTTTTCCATGCGCATAGCAAGCATTCCCGTATCGACGGCGTCTGATCTGCCCGATAGCGAATTACTACGAACCAACGCATTCTCACACCGGCCAAATAGGACCAGTGCGAAGTGAATGAAGTGGATCCCCACGGTCTCGAGAGGGCCGAAGTTTGGCTCGCCACTCAGACGCCAGGAATCTCGCCAGTCGTCGCGGAAAGCACCGCCGTGGCTCGTATGAACCTCGAAGGCGAACACGTCTCCTATCACGGGGCTCTTCGCCAATTCCCTCAGATGAGCCGCGACGTCATGGAAAAGGAAATTGAAGTTCACCTGGGTACGGCTTTTCAGCTCGGCTGGCAGGTCAAGTAGAACGTCTATTCCGCCTTTGTCGACGGCTGCGGGTTTCTCCAGTAGGACATAACCTCTGTAGTGACGCAGCATCTGGAGCTGCTCCGCGTGTCGTGGCGTCGGGCTGGAGATGATGATTACGTCCGAGTCCAGGCAGTCTGAAAGGGTGTTCGTAATAGGCAGGTGCTTCTGATCAGGCGGGGGGATTTTATGGTAGTACACGCGGTCGAGCGTTACCCCTGGGGTCTGCCGCACCATCTCGATGTGGCGGGCCGCGTGGCCCCTCAAGCCGATAACGGCCACTGTGAGGTTACTCATCTAGGATCACTAGAGCGGACATCGGTCGCATGGAACGAGCGAAGCTCGCATTCTAGCCTCGTGGAGTTCACGTAGCCTGCTGAACTTCTTTCCTAACCAGATGTCGGTGATCGACTGCTCTTTGGCGTTTCCCGGGGACAACAGCGACTTATAGTCGAAGTCGCACGGGTTGCACACTCCATCGAACCAAACATACAGCGATTCATAGAGACGCCTGCAAACGCTGCTGCTCGCTACCGGGACTCTCGCATAGCTATCCGCCAGCGGCATCTCCTGGCCGATTGTGACCTGATCTACGTAGTTCGACCAGAACGCCTTCATCTCCTCGGGATCCTGGGTTCCCTCGACTGCAACTCCGGATATTCGAGTCGTCGTCCCACTCCCGGGGTAGTCTGTTTGCCTTATCTCGTTGAATCTCTCAACATTCCGAAGCACTTGGTCGAATTTGCCACCGACACGGCTGCGCTC
>JACZUR010000032.1 GCA_022573095.1 Gemmatimonadota bacterium
TCTCTTCCGCACCCCAGTGGCCGATGAGAATCGTACGCCGCGGTTGCGGATACGTCTCCTTCAAGATGCGCATGGCTTCGAGCATCGTGATCGTGCCGGTGCCGTTGTCCGTTGCGCCGGTTGCGCCGTGCCACGAATCGAGGTGTGCACCCAGCAAGACGTACTCGTCAGGCAACTCGTTGCCGCGGAGCTCGGCGATCACGTTGAACTGCGGTACCTCACCCAGATCCTCGGCCTGGGCATGAACCCTGAGCGTGGGCGTTTCACCCCCGTCCACGAGCCGATACAATAAGCCGTAGTCCTCGCACGACAGATCGATACCCACCGCGCTCTCAGCACTCGTGCTGAAGATCTTGTTCACGCCCCAGCCACCCGACCAGCGTGACGACAGGAGGCCGAGCGCTCCCGCTTCATCGACCGCGGCCTGGGCTTGGAACCGTGGGGCGAGGGGTTGGAGGCGCGCTTGCCACTCCTGTGACGTTGCCCTTCGGAGCGAGTCCAGCCGTATGACAGTCTCCGGCCGGGCATACCGCCGCAACTCCTGGGGTGCCCGGCACATCTGTTGCGGCGCGCTCATCAACACGAATTTGCCACGAACGGTCTCCAACCATTCACGCGCCGTTTGCTCGGTGAGACCCGCCGGCGGCATCACCACCTCGCCCTCGACCATGCCGTTACTCGCCGGGCTCCACGCCAGCAACTCGGCCTCGAGCGTTTGCACCCTCGGCGCGGTCATGTCGACGTGCAGCATTCCCGCACGCCACCCATTCCACGTGCCGTACTGTTCCTTTCGCGCGGTCACGCCCCAACTCTCGTACAGCTCCACCAACCAATCCTGCGCCGCGGCCAGGCCGGGCGTCCCGGCGAGCCGAGGACCGATGCGGTCCATGAGCACGTGCGCCAGTTGCTCGGTCTGAGAGTTCACGATTCCCACGTCCCACATCCTCCGGATGACGGAGTCTTGGGTCGGGAAGGTCTGGGCGGCGGCGTGTGTGGTCGGAAGGATCAGCGTGGCGGCGATGGTCAGGCAGCGGCTGATGTGCATGAGGGCTCCTCCATTCTTCCTTTTGTCCTAAGCAGCAATCCACTTAAACGGGAATTGCTTTTCAGGAATTCTAACTCTTTCAGAAACACGCTGCAGTCTTTTGGGTAAAGCCATTACATATTCCCTGGCTTCTTCTGCTGAATCACTAATACAGGTTATATTTTCGATATTCCATTCCTTTATCAGTGACTGCAAAATATTAATATAATCTTGAGTTGTATAGACCATGATACGCTGAGCAGCATCAGAAAAATGAGTAAATAGCTCTCCCATTCCCCCACCGGATTCTCGCAACAAATGCGCAGGCATCACTATTCTCTTCTTCATCATATCTTCTAAGGCCAGCATTATTTCGCTAGAGTCCATCTCGAAAATGCGTTTGACAAAATCTAGGTATGCATTGGCATGCCGGGCTTCATCAGCAGCTATGACACCACATATTTTCGCTAACAGATCGTTTCCGGTTTTCTTGGCTAACGTAGCCACTCTTCGGTGCGAGATGTTGGTGGCCAATTCCTGAAAGGTGGTATAAACAAAACTTCGGTACGGATCTCTTGCTGTGCGAGTATCAAATCCATCATTGAGCAGGTATTGAGTGGAAATTTCCATTTCCCTCATATTTACTCGTCCAGATAAATAGAGATATTTATTGAGTAAATCACCATGACGGTTTTCTTCCGCTGTCCACGCCCTGACCCATCTTGACCAGCCCTCTGGGTTTTTCGAGTCAATGCCTTCTATGTCCATTAACCATGCTTCATAGGTAGGTAATGCTTCCTCGGTAATTGTATCACCGATCAATACTGCAAACAAATCGTAACTCATCTCTCTAGCTAAGGCTTGTATCTCTTCTACCTGTTCAAAAAAACGGGGGTCTCTTGAATCGGGTAGCAAATCTGATGGTTGCCAATTTTCGTCTATCGGCCGCAAATATTTACTAAGCAATTCATCCATCGATTGTTCGATGGTCTGCATTACTTCCAGCCGTATATTCGATAATTGCATGTTATCGCGCTCAATTAAGCTACTGGTTGACATTAGCTTGTCCTTACTTGGAGGACGAGGCTACCGGCCACCGCGGCCAATATGGGGGCGACCATTAGCCCGCGGTCATGAAATCCTCGTTCGTGTCGAGAACTCCCACGCTGCTGATGGGGGGGGAATATCGGCCATGTGGGCCCGCGTCGCAAGAAAGCTTTACAGTCCGCCCCTCGTCCGCGACCAACGACCGCCCGAGTCGGATGGGGGAGGAGCTCGGAAGGTCGTGCACGAGCCGTCGCACGGAACTCATCAGGGACAGCGGGTCCACAGAACCCCGGAGGACGATGGCCATGCTTTCCTGGGCGCTCTCGCCACACTCCCCGCAGGCTGCCAGCTCACTCTGCGCTGGGTCGACGAGGAGTGACTGTAGCTAAAGCTTTGCCCTGCATGACATTAGCAACTCTCAGGCGGGTTGGCACCGATGTTGCGCACTGTCCTCGACAAGGCCTATACGAAATAAAGCGTGCGTGCCGGATCTTCCCGGAGCGACGATCGCAAGTTTGAGGCGAGAACGAGTGATTTTCTCCGGTTTCTACAGCCAGCAGCAGTGTACCAAGTGTGAGCACACCAAGGGCCGGACCACCCCGACGTCCCTGCTGTTCTTTGTTGCGCTGATGGCGCTGGGGACGAGGCTGCTGATGCCTGTCGTCGCCGATCTCTTCGGGGCCCACTGGTAGGTGTTCGTGGCGCTGTCGGCGTGCGAGCTGATCGCGATTGTGACCGCCATGATCCTGCTCGTGATTGTTCGCGACCGCTTCAAGGACCATTGGAGTCCTGTCCCCGCCGCTCGGGTACGATGGTGTTGAAGTACTCCGGGATGTACGACTTTGGGTTTATCCCCACCCCGGTCGAGCTGCTGCTGGCCGGCTGTCATTCCGCGTAATCTGCTCTTCTTGGTCATCGTGCTGCTGCACGGTCTACGTCGTCTCGCTCCGCCCTACTGAGGCCGATACAGCCCACACTTCGATTCCGGTCTGGGTGTCTTCGACGTAGCTGCCTCGCGGCTGGCGGATCAATTTGAGGGCGATCCAAACGTCGCCCACCGCTCCGATTGTATTCACGGCAAGACAGAGGTCCATGAACAGCCTCAGAACCCCGAGGGCGTAGAGGCTGATGAACAGCGCGTCCAACACGACCAGCGGAGCCAGGGCAATCACCATGAAGTGCCCGCGGGCAATGCGCTCCCTGAATGTGGTAAACACGAGCGGGGGCTCGACGCCGAAGATGGGACGGTGCCCCAGTAACTGATTGTGGTACACCCACTTAGATGGGCAAGTTGACAACGTACAAAATAATTTGTATGTTTGACCTCAGATCCTACGGAGTGCTCGAGATGTCCCAAGACGTGTTGATGGTCGACTCACTCGACCAAGCCGCTACGATGCTCAAGCCGTTGCGTGTTTCGATGCTGCGCGAAATGAGTGAACCGCGCACCTGTCCTCAGCTTGCCGCCGCGCTCGGCCAGACGCCGCAGAAGGTGTACTACCACGTCAAAACGCTGCAAAAGGCCGGACTGGTTGAGCGCTGTGGGGAACGCCTTGTGAATGGTATTAAGGAAGGGTTCTACCGCGCCCGCGCTCGGGCTTTCTGGCTCTCACCGGGCCTGGTGCGGCGCATGGGAGGGGACAAGACTGTCCGTGACCACGCGAGCCTGCGCGTGTTAGCCGGGCACGCCGAAGAGATGATCGAGGACGTCGGCAGACTCGCTCAGCGATCCGACTCCGGTGAGCATATTCCATCCCTGTCTCTCGGCGTTGAGATCGCACTGCCTACTGTCGATCGACGGAGCGAGTTTCTGGAACAGCTGCGTACCACGTTCGAGGATCTCGCCCGGCGCTATATGTCAGAGGAAGATCCCGAGACCGATTCATCGAGTGAAACTTTCCGTTTCACTCTTTCCTGTTATCCCAAACCATAGCTGGAGGTGTAATGGCTAAGGTCATGCACATGCAACAGACGTTGCCCGCCTCGGTGTCCGAAGTGTTTAACGCTCTCACAAACAACGACGCGTTGCAGCAGTGGTTCGCTGAGCATACTGCGGTGTCGATCGAGGACGGACGCTACGACTTTTGGGGACAGTATACTCCTGAAACACCTAATGACGCAGAGGGTCGACACGAGTTACAGATTGCGCAAACCGGTAGCCGCCTGCGTTTCACGTGGTTATTGAGAGGCACCGACACTACCGTGGACATTCGCCTTACAGAACGTAATGACAAGACGATCCTGGGTCTGTGGCATTACGACATCCCAAGCATCCCGCAAGCCGAACCTGACTGTTACTCGATGGGCGACGTCTGGTGCCTCTGGCTCGACAATCTGAGGCGCTATCTGGAGGGGAGGCCGGTAACCCGCCTTGATTTCTCGACCAGTAGGATGGGCAACCTGAGCACCACGATCGAAATAGACGGATCGGCAGCCGACGTCTGGGGTGTCCTTACGGACCCGAGTCAGAGGAATCGCTGGATCACTAACGATGCGAACGAGGAACCGTCGGTTGGTGCTTCGTGGGTCGACTGGGGAGAGCACGGCGGACTCGAGGTACTGAAGATAGTAGCGGAGAAGGAGCTGTCGCTTGGATGGAAGATAGGCGGTGAGGACACCGTGGTTACGTGGACGCTCGAGGAGTCAGGATCGCAGACTCGGCTAACACTTTCTCACAGTGGTTTTGCCCCGAACAGACACAGCGACGGAGAGTGGGGTGGGTGGATGAGTTTCCTCGCTTGGATCAAGTCCATGGTCGAGATGGGGTCGGACTGGTTGCCCCCGGTGACCGAACTGACTAAGAAAACGTTGCTGTTCTACTCGGCTGTTATCGTCGCACAGCAGGATACGCTGTTGGGAGACTCGGACGACGAGTGGCGCTAGACTGATTTCACTCCTCTTGACTTGTGTATCCGCTCGGATTGCTAGGGTGTGTCCCCCGTTAGTCCCCGTTTCTCCAACAACGGCTGAATCTCCGGCGCTCTGCCGCGGAAGGCTTCGTACAGCTCCATCCCTGGACGCGTACCGCCTTTGGACAGTATCTGTTCGCGAAACCGCTGGGCGGTTTCCTGATCGAAGAGGCTCGTCTCCTTGAACGCCTGAAACGCGTCGGCGTCGAGTACTTCTGACCAGATATAGCTGTAGTAGCCCGATGAATAACCGCCAGAGAAGATGTGTGCGAAGTACGTACTGCGATACCGCGGGATGATCTCCTCAATCAAACCAATTCGCTCCATTTCGCGATCTTCGAAGGAGCGGGGCTCTTGCATTGCAGGGCTGTCCATCGTGTGCCAGGCCATGTCCAGGTACGCCGCCGCCATGTACTCAACCGTAACAAAGCCCTGATTGAACTTTGCCGCCGCCTGTATCTTCTCGATCAGTTCGTCGGGAATGAGTTCGCCGGTTTCGTAGTGACGTGCGAACAAGCGCATAACTTCAGGCTCACCCATCCAATTTTCCATCACCTGAGATGGAAACTCGACGAAGTCGCGCGGTGTGTTTGTACCGCCGAGAGACTCGTATGTTACGTCGGATAACAAACCGTGTAACGCGTGGCCAAACTCGTGGAATAGCGACCTCGCCTCTCCGAGTGAAAGGAGGGACGGCGAGCTTTCGGTGGGTGGCGGATAATTGAAGTTGTTCGTGACGATTGGAGTAACCGCGCCGTCGAGACGCGACTGGCTGCGCAGCTCGTTCATCCATGCGCCACCGCGCTTGCTCTCACGGGCGAAGAAATCCATGTAAATAACGCCGACGTGAGTTCCATCTGCCTCCTTTACCTCGAACACCTGCTGGTCGGGATGCCAGCGGGGAACATCCGGCAACTCGGTGAACGTCAATCCGAACAACCTGTTTGCCAGCTCGAACACTCCGTTCCGAACAGCGGTGAATTCGAAGTAGGGGCGGAGCGCCTCTTCGTCGAGATCGTAACGCTCGCGCCGTATCTTCTCCGTGTAATAACGCCAGTCCCAACCGCGCAGCTGGTCGTCGATTCCGTCCTCCCGCATCATCTGCTGCAGGGCGTCTCGCTCGGCCTCGGCCACACGTAGCGCGGGTTGCCATATCTGGCCGAGAAACTCGAACACGCGGTCGGGGTTCTCCGCCATGTTGTCGGACAGGATATAGTGCGCGTGAGTTTCGTATCCCATCAACGAGGCTCTCTCGGCGCGCAAAGAGGCCATCTGAGCCAGGATGTCTTTGTTGTCGTCGTCGTTGTCGTTATCGCCCCGCATCGCGTAACCGTCGAAAAGCTGGCGCCTGAGTTCCCGATTCGGCGAGTACTGGAGGAATGGGTTTATGCTGGGTCGTTGTAGCGTGAAAGACCAGCCACCCTCTCTGTCTCGCCGCTGTGCCTCCTGTGCGGCGGTGGACACCAGGCTCGCGGGCAGCGCGCCGAGGTCCGACGAATCGCTAATGTGAACCTCGAAGGCGTTGGTCTCATCGAGGAGGTTCTCTCCGAAACGCTGCGACAGCTCTGCTAAACGCGCATTGATCTCACGGAGTCTCGCCTGCGCGTTTTCGCTCAGCGATGCTCCACGCCTTATGAAGTTCTTGTGGGTCTCTTCGAGCAGACGGTCTTGCTCCGGGTTGAGCGTGAGTTCTTCGCGCGCATCGAAAACAACCCTTACTCGAGCGTAAAGCTCTGCATTGAGCCAGATATCATCACGGTGCGCCGCAAGTTCTGGAGAGACTATGCGCGCAGTCTCGCGAAGCGAATCGTTGGTGTGGGCAGAGTTGACGGCAAAAAAGGCGCTCGATACACGGTTTAATACTTTGCCACTGCGTTCCAGAGCCTCGATCGTGTTTTCGAAAGTTGGAGGATCCGGATTGTCGGCGATCGTGCCTACTTCGCCCAGCTGTTCTTCCATCGCGAATCGAAACGCCGGCAGGTAGTGGTGATCTTCGATGAGATCGAACGGAGGTACACCGAAAGGCGTGCTCCATACAGCTAAGAGCGGATTATCCTGGGGTGCCACCATGTGTCCTTCTGGAACGTCGGGAGTTCTGGGTGTTTCGTGCCCACTCAACGCCAGGGCAGCGAATACCGGCAAGAAAACTGCTATTGCAGCGTTGTGTTTCACGGTAACACCTTCGAGCGGCGAGCTCGTCCTCATTAACTATGCAAGGGTCCGTCGATCCCACAACGGGCGACTCTTTATCCTACCACGAGCAATCATAATAGGGAATGAGTGAGAGAGAGATGAAGGCTAACGAGTCCGGTACCGTAGAATTGACCGGGCGCTTTCTCTGGACTCTGCGGTTTACGTTTCCAAGCTCCCGTCGTATGGTTTAAAGTCTATGCTGGAGTCGAGATGAAGAGACGGCGATTCCTGGAAACGATTGGTGCTATGGCGCTGGGCGTCGGCGCGGCGCCATGTACCCTGTGGGGCAGGTGGTCGGGCGGACCCTCCCTCCGCTCGCAGGTCTCTAAGAACTGGACCTGGGTCCATGGTGGCAGCGAGCGCAGCTCCGCAGAGTGGAGATCGGACTTCGCGCGAATCAAGCGGGCGGGGATCGACGCGGTACTGGTGTCGGGTGGGGAGACTGCTTTGCTCTCTGATGCCGCCCACGCTGAAGGACTCGAGTTTCACCGCTGGGTCTGGGTACTCAACAGAAATGGTGATGGGTGGGCTAGAGAGAATCACCCTGAATGGTTCACCGTCAATCGCAACGGCGAGTCCACACTCGATCACCCGCCGTACGTAGACTATTACAGATGGGTTTGTCCCACGCGCGAGCCCGTGCGTGAATACCTTCGCGGTGTGTTCGACGAGATCGCCAGCGATCAGAACGTAGATGGTGTCCACCTAGATTATATCAGACACTCTGATGTGATCCTTCCCATCGGCCTTTGGGATAAATACGATCTCGTCCAGGATCAGGAGTATCCTGAGTTCGACTACTGTTACTGTGATGTTTGCCGCGAGACATTCCGTGAGCTGAGCGGCAGCGACCCGCTCGAGCTTCCGGACCCGACGCGGGATCCGGAATGGAAACAGTTCCGATACGATAGCATTACGGGTCTCGTCAGTGGACTGGCCGATGTCGTGCACGCGCGCGGTAAACCCATTACTGCGGCTGTTTTTCCCACGCCCGACATGGCACGGTTGATGGTACATCAGGATTGGGACGCATGGCCGCTGGATGCTGTCTTCCCGATGATCTACCACAGCTTCTACCTCGAGGATGTTTCCTGGGTAGAGTCCGCTACGCGCGAGGGGGTGGCGGCGCTTCCCGCCCAACGTCCGTTGTACAGCGGCTTATATCTTCCCAGCCTGACCCCGGACGAGTTGGCTCAGGCCGTAAGGGTGGCTCGTGAAGGAGGGTCGGCTGGGGTCGCACTGTTCGAGATGGGTGGGCTGAGCGATGATCACCTAGTCGAACTGCGGGCGGTGTCCGGACGGTAGGCCAGTGCAGCCGGGTACTTTGGTGCTGCCTAACTGGAGGTTTTGTTGCGTTCGACGGGTCGGGCCACACCACGTGGCCTGTGCGCTCTTCCTCGTCGACGCACCCAGAGAGATGAGCTGCTTAACACTCGACGACAGACAAGCCGCGGTCGCCGGGAAGCTGGGGTTCCCCGACTAAGAGGAACCCCAGCGGATGCGGACTGTTACGGTACTAACTCTTCGGGGCGCTGCTTCAGCACGAACACACCCTCCCGCATGCTCGTTACTACAATCATACCGCTCTCGAAGAACGGATAGTTACTCCACGACCCGGCGAAACCCGGCGCGTTGGCTCCCAGCGGCACGGTGTCGAAGTGGGCAACTTCCCGGGGATTTTCGGGGTCGCGGATATCTATGATCCTCAATCCGCTCACGTAGTTCGACTGGTACATGTAGTTACCACGTACGTAGAGATTGTGGTCGGTCGCACCCGTCTCGCCCATGTACTCCGTGGCAACGACCGGGTCGTCGAGATCTTGAATGTCCCACACTATCGTACGAGTGCGTGGCACCAAGCCAGATATCTCATCGAGTTCGTCGTCTAGGAAGAAGTAACGGTGATCGTCGGATACCCAGCCCTGGTGGGTGTAGCCGGCGTTCGGATACGAGACCGCTGCTAGGGCAACTGGATTCTCTTTGTCGGTAACGTCGGCGACGCTGAGTGCCTGAGCGTTGGCACCGAAACAGATTTCCTTCCCAACGTGCTCGCTGTCCGGACCGTCATAAGTGATACACTGCGCGTCGTGACTGTAACCGGTGCCGTTGCCCGTTGCAGGGTCGGCGAAACAGCCTGCGAATGTGGGATTGGTCGGCTCGCGGATATCTATCATGTGTAACCCGCCGCCGCAGGTCTCTCCACCCGAGTTCGACCCCACCACATACGCGAAACCCGTCTCTTCATTGATGACGATGTTGTGCGCACTGAAGATGCTGTCGTAGCGGGCAGTTTCTTCAAAAATCACAGGCGTTTCAGCAACGTCGCGCAATTGTGTGAGATCGAACACCTGCATGCCGTGTGCACCTGCGCCGTCTGCTACAATGAACGCGTGGTCATTATAGACTTTCATGTCGCGCCAAAGGCTGCTGTTTGCGCCTTCTGACATCGGTAACTCGCCCAGGTAGACGGGGCTGGCGGGATCGGTGAGGTCGATAAACATTGTCGCGTTGAAGCGCCCGACGATGGCGTATTCATTTCCAGTCTCAGGGTCCGTCCAACCCCAGACATCGCTGACCTGAATTCCGCGGTCAGCGGCCAACGCGCTCAGGGGGAGGAATGAGATCAGGTCAACATTCGAGCAACCGAAGATGTTCGCCTTGCCGTCCTCACACTCGACCTGGCCTCCGACGACGGATTCCAGTCCGGAGTCTTTATCGACTATAGAGGCGCTCTCTCGCCACTCGCCGCCTTCGCGCACAAACACGAAACCGACGCCCTCGAAGAAGTCGGCGCCCGGCGCGCCCAGCACAGCGAGGTTGCCGTCAGCAGCGACTCCGCTGCCGAGGAACGCTCCCAGTCCGGATGCGGTAACACCGAGGTCTTGCGCTCGCGCCCAACGGCCGGTCGACTCATCCTTGCGGAGTACGTAAACCGTGCCGGCCAGATGCGAGGCCAGCGGTGCGCCAACCAGCAGATCAGGTCCCGCCCGGGCCATCGAGATTCCCATCAGGGCGGGTCCCTGGACGTCTTCCACCGCGAACACTTCCGTCTCGGTCCAACCATCATCGCCCGTGGCGAAACTGTATACTGCGCCGGCGCCCTGGTTAGCCGCAGGTGCCGAGACAATGGCCTCCGGCCCGTCGAGCAAAACGGCCACACCGAACGCAGCCGCTGAGTCGGAAGCGACCAGCCGCGCCTTTTCTTCCCATGAGCCGCCCGCGAGTTCAAAGATGTACGCGGATCCTGTCCTTACCTCCGGCGGCCCGGCTACGAGACTCACCGCGGGATGTGGACCAGGGGCTCCAATGAGCACCCGGTCTCCGTTGATGGCTATCGAGGCGCCGAATCGATCTCCCGGCTCCATCGCAGAGCCTGCCAGCTGAGCGACTATCTCCCACTCGCCACTGGCGGCATCGAGTCGCAGGACGAAAACCGCGCCGCGCGACTCGCTGTGTCCCGGCGCGCCCACCAGCGCCAAGTTGCCGAGAACATCCACAGAGAATCCGAATCCGTCACCCTCCGAACCCTCACCGGACGCGATCTCCGTACCTCCGGCTCCCCATCCCATCTCGCCACGTTCGAATATGTACACCGTTCCTCGCCCAGAATTGGCTCTGGGCGCGCCGACGACCAGTACGTCGCCACTCGCGGCAAGAGCATCGCCGAAACCGTCACCTGGTTCGGAGCCGGCGCCGCTGATAACCTCATGCTCGTCCCACGACCCGTCGTCGGCGAGTCCGAAGGCGTGAACGGTTCCGGAATGCGATGCCGGCGCGGGGAAGAAAGAAAGTTCTCCGGGGCGTCCCACGAAAACCGTTCCACCAGACAGAGCAATCGCCGATGCGAATGCGGTCACTGAGACGGGCGGTTCTCCCGATCGAAGTGTCTGGGAAGCGAGCGGTGTCGAGAGGACTAGTGCTGGGCCCAGGAGAATAGCTTTCTGTAGGATTTTTTTCATCACCAACCTCGTGGAGTAATTTCGGTGCGCCCGCAAGAAGGGCCGCTTTTGCACTGGAGAGGCGAAAGATAGAGGGCTGTCAGCCGTAGCGCGAGAGTAGCGGAAGCTTGGGTCAAGAGGCACAGACGTATCTGTTTTCTGGTATAGATTTCCTGTCATCCTGGCCGCGGTCGCGTTCGATCTGTCAGCCGCCTGCCGGGGGTCATGAGGGTGTTCCAGTTGGTTGACCTAGCAAGCTAGAGTTCCAGCGCAAAGATTTACGGGGCGAGAGTTTCAAATCGGACCCAATAAGCCGCGGTGGCGTATGCCTCGAGTCGGCATCTTCGGGGGGGGTATCGGAATTTCAAGGTAAGGGAGAAAAGAATGAAGGTAATATCGATTCGCGGAATCGTTCTTGCAATTCTTGGGGTGATCGCGGCTTCCGGGACAATGCGCGCACAGCGAGCTGGTACGGGGACGCTCATTGTTGCCAATATGTCCGACGCGACGGCGACAATAATAGATGTTGGTTCCCGCCGAACTCTTGCTACGCTGCCGACGGGACAAGGGCCCCACGAAGTGGCGGTATCTCACGACGGGCGCTGGGCCGTCGTTACTAACTACGGGAATCGCGAAGTGGTTGGCAACTCACTCACCGTGATCGATGTTGAGCATGTGGCGGTTGCTCGAACGATCGAGCTGGGCGAGTACCAGCGGCCGCACGGCGTAGCCTTTCTACCCGGCGACCACGAGATCGTCGTTACCTCCGAGCGCAGCCAAGCCGTCGTACTGGTAGACTTTACCACGGGGAACATCATCGGAACGATGCCCACCGACCAGCGGCTGTCTCACATGCTGAGTGTAGCCGCCGGCGGCGAGCGTATCTACACGACCAACGTCATCGACGGGACGATTACGGAGATCGATGTGGCTTCCCGCAGTGTCCAGCGCGTGATTGAAGTTGCTCCGATGGTCGAGGGCATCGCCGCCAGTCCGTCCGGCGACCAGGTGTGGGTTGGGAGTAATCAGGAGAAGACGGTCAGCGTGGTCGATGCGGCGAGCGGTTTAGTGGTTGGTGTACTGGAAGATTTTGGCTTCCCATACAGGATTGCCTGGACGCCTGACGAAAGAACGGCGGTGATCTCCGATCCCATGCGGGGCGAGATTCGCGTGGTCGACAAAGCCACCAGAAACGAGCGAACGATAGCGATCCCGGCCGACCACCTTTCAGACGCGCCGGAGTTCGCAGGATCGGCTTCGCCCGAGGGAATTACGATCTCGACCGACGGTTCGCATGCGTACATTACGCTTCAAGGCCGCAACCAGGTTGCCGAGATAGATCTCTCGACGCTCGAGATTATTGGGTATATGGATACCGGGGTGTGGCCGGACGGGATCGGCTATTCCCCGATAACTCACTAGCCCGGTCCTGGTGCCAGTCAGGGAAGCTGACAAAACCTCTCAGGCTGACTTCGATAGCGGGGCGCTTGCGCGGAATTGCCGCTTGAGTTCTGCTACGAATGCGCGCACGTAGGGTGGTGTGCCGGGGCCGGTGCTCGTCACGGCCGTCCATTTCCTTTTGATTCCGGATCGTGTGACTCGTATTCCAACTAGCTCGCCCGTATCCAAGTGTGGTTGAACCACCCAACTCGCCAGAACGCCCACGCCCATGCCGGATCGTACCATGGCTACCAGCGCTTCCGTCGCTTCCACGTCGAGCACTCGCTTAGGGCGGACTCCCTTCGGATTGAGAACGTACTTGAAAAGGTCGCTCCGATGGCGATCGAAAACCAACACGGTTAAGTCAGCAAAATCGTTGGCGTTTAGATGCCGACGGTGAGCCAGCGGATCGTCCGGGGCTACTACGGCCACGATCTCGTCGTCGAAAAGGTGGGTGGCAATGAGTCCCTTACGGTTGGGTGGATCCGTCGTAAGCGCGACATCCAGTTCGCCCCGCTCGACCGCTTCAATAGGGACCCGGTTGGACGATGAATCGACCTCCACCTCCACGCCGGGGTAGGCCTTTCTGAATCTATCCAACACCGGCGGAAGCCAGTGATAAGCCGTCGAACACACCGTGCTCAGCCGAAGCGCTCCGTCGCGGCCCGCAAAAATCTCGGAGACATCCCTTACCAGTAGCTCCAATTCCTCCGCTACCGAGCGGGCTGCATGTACGACTCGGCTGCCCGCGGGAGTCGCACGCATTCGCCCCGATTGGCGGTCGAACAACAGTCCGCCGAGTTTCGTCTCTGCTTGCTTAAGGCGATAACTAACCGCCGGCTGAGTGAGCTTCAGCAGTTCGGCCGCCGCCGTGACCGATTCCGTCTGATAGATCGCGCGCACGACTTCGAGCTGAGAGATAGTCAGTGACACGGTGGGTATAAAAATATTTTATGCAAATGATCGATTCCCTTGTTGGTTTTATGATAAGCGACTGGTTAGGCTTTGTCCATGACCCAACAACCTTCTGATTCGAGTCTGCTCGCGGAACGCCTGTTGCGGCTGGATAGCAGTGACGTGTCCGACAGTCTCGATATTCTGGGCGTATGCGGAGTAGCTGGTGGGATTCGGCGGATTAGCACTCCCCAACGAGTGGCGGGGTTCGTTCGAACCATTCGGCTAGTTGAGATCGGAAAGGAGAACGGCTCCACAACCCACTTGGGCGTCAGAACTATTGCATCGGCCTCGCCTGATGAAGTGATAGTGGTGGCCCACGGATCGAGAACGCATGCCGCAGGTTGGGGCGGTCTGCTGGGAAGGGCGGCTCTCAAGCTGAGGGTTCAGGGTGTCATAGTCGACGGCGCGGTGAGAGATCTAGACGAGTGGGTGGAACTCGGGTTGCCGGTGT
>JACZUR010000224.1 GCA_022573095.1 Gemmatimonadota bacterium
CGAGTGCCTGGTCGTCTATCGAGTCGGGAGCGTCATCCGGCCACGAGTCCATCAGCGCCGGGTCGCTGAACAACTGAAGATCTAGATCTGACGCTGCCTTTGAGAGTCGAGCCAGCAGCCCACGGAGCACCTCGTACCGCGGGTTGCCGACCACGCCTATCTTCATCTTGACGAGAAGCTTTGCTCAGCGGTTCCGCTCAAGACAGTGCGCGCAATCCCCTCTGTGGTCAATCCCACCGCAGCCAGTTGCCGATCCCGCGGCGCGTGCTCAAACGTTCTATCCGGTACACCCATGACTACAACTCTAACCTCGGGGGCTCGCTCCTGAACTTCGCGCGCAATACACGATCCGAAACCGTTTACCACGGTAGCGTCCTCGACGGTCACGATCAGCCTATGGTCGCCGAGCAGCCGGTCGAGCATCTGACCGTCGATCGGCTTGATGAAGCGGCAGTTGATTACACTTGCGTCGACGCCGTCTTTAGCGAGGCCGTCGGCGGCTTCAATAGCCGGCTGGCACATAACTCCCACCGCCAGTATCGCAACATCCCGTCCCTCTTTCAGAACTTCCCACGTTCCGTATTCGACGGCGCCTATCTCAGCCGCCGGCGGTGCAGCAGACGGGGCCTTGTCACGCGGATAGCGTAAACAGAACGGACCGTCATCGCGGCTAAGCGCGCAGCGCAGGAGTCCTATTAGTTCCGCACCGTCCTTGGGTTGCGTCACTGTCATGTTAGGCACGGCCAACATATAGGCGATGTCGTAAAGGCCCATGTGAGTTTGGCCATCAGCACCAACCATTCCCGCGCGATCCATACAGAAAATCACAGGCAGACGCTGTATCGCCACGTCGTGTATTATCGAATCATAGGCGCGTTGCAGGAACGTCGAGTAGATCGCCACTATCGGACGTATCCCCTCCGTCGCAAGTCCTGCTGCAAACGTGACTCCGTGAGCCTCAGCGATACCAACGTCGAAGAATCTGTCCGGCCACTTCTTCTGGAATATGTTAGTACCGGTCCCGCTCGGCATCGCGGCGGTAATCACAACTATCTCGGGATGTTCCGCTGCCAGTTCGGTAATCGCCCCGCCAAAAACCTTGGTCCACGCTGGTGACGCGCTGCTAGCCGGGATCAACTCTCCGGTGACCGGATCGTAGGGAGCACGTGCATGGAATTTCTCGAGATCCGGCTCGGGCAGAGGGAATCCCTTGCCCTTCTCTGTGACAACATGGACTACTCTTGGGCCCTTGAGTCCCTTCACGAGTTCAAACGTCTTCAGCATCGCCTCGATGTCGTGTCCGTCGATCGGGCCGAAGTACCGAAAGCCCAGTTCCTCGAACAGCATCCCCGGGGAAAAGAGATTCTTGATACTCTCCTCTACATTCTTCGCGAAGTCGACCATCCCCTTGCCAAACACGGTCGACGCTTTCTCTATAGCCGACTTAACGTGATCGCGGACGCGATTGGTGATAGGGCTAGAGATTACCGAGCCCAGATATCTCGAGATTGCGCCGACGTTCGGGGCGATAGACATGCCGTTGTCATTGAGCACCAGGATGAGATCCCGCTCTGAATGGCCCGCGTTGTTCATTCCTTCATACGGCATGCCGCACGTCATCGCGCCGTCGCCGACTACCGCAACCACATGATAGTCATCACCTTTCACGTCCCTTGCGGTAGCGACCCCATACGCCGCCGACAACGCAGTACCTGCATGACCAGCCCCGAATACGTCGTGCTCGCTCTCATCACGGCGTAAGAAACCGGAGAGACCGTTCTCTTGGCGAAGGGTGGGTAGCTGTTCGTTTCGGCCGGTGAAAATCTTCCATGGGTAACCCTGGTGACCTACATCCCAGAGGATCTTATCCTTGGGAGAGTCGAAGCAATAAACCAAAGCGGTGGTAAGCTCCACTACGCCGAGACCGGCTCCTATATGTCCTCCGGTCTGGGAAACGACATCAATCAGCCGCTGGCGAACTTCGTCCGCCAAATGCTGAAGTTCTGCCCGTGGAACCCGTTTTACGTCATCGGGTCCCTTTATCGAATCGAGATAGCTCATTGGTATTTAGGCAGCCGAGAACTTTTAGTACTCGCGTTCTATCACAAACCGGCCGAGCGCGCTCAGCAGCTTGGAATCAATTCCTCCCTCCCTGAGGTTGTCCAACGCCCTGCCCACGCACTCTTCCGCCCGGGCTCTGGCGTCCGTAATACCTAATATAGTGGCGAAAGTCGCCTTTTGCTGGCGGGCATCCTTGCCAGCGGTCTTCCCAAGAGTATCGGATGACGCGGTAGCGTCGAGTATATCATCGGCGATCTGGAAGGCCAGCCCCAGTTCCTCCCCGAAACTCTTCACGTGAACCACGACCGCATCGTCTGCGCCGGCGGCTATGGAGCCGATCACCGCGCTTGCCGCAACTAGCGCCCCGGTTTTGGCCCCGTGAACCTGCTCTAACTCCTCGACTGTCAGCGATCTGCCTTCCGCCTCCAGATCCATCATCTGCCCGCCAACCATCCCGCTTGCGCCCGCTGCAACGAAAAGCTCCTTACCCATGCGACCAAGTTCATCGCGTGAACACAAAATCATATCAGCCCCTCGAGCCAGTACTCTCGCCGCAAGGGGCACCATCCTCATCGCCGCTTCAGTCGCTGTCGCAACGGAAAACTTCCGATGAGCCGTCTGGCGCCCACGCCGAATATCATCGTCGTCCATACAGGGAAGATCATCGTGCATCAGGCTGTACGTATGTACGACTTCCACGGCCGCTCCCAACCAACTCACTGTCCCTTTCCCGCCCAATTCGCGATGGACTGCCGCCATCAGTGCCGGCCTAAATCTCTTCCCCGGCGCAGAAAGACCGTAGGCTATTGCCTCTCCGATTTCTCCGGCATACTCACTCTTCACCTCTTCGGCAACCACGACGATTGCGCCGTTTACGGAACTTTGGGCCTCCTCGAGGAAGTCCCTAAGCTCAGATCTCGATGTCTGTTGTATCGACAGTTCCGTCCCGTGCCTCCGTGACTTTGCTTACCTTGAGTTGCGATTCTTTTAGAAGTTTTCGTGCGGACTTCAACTTCGATACGCCTTCTTCGAACAGTTTAAGGGCCTGATCCAGATCTAGTTCGTCACCCTCCAGTGAGCGCACAATGTCTTCCAGGCGTTCGAGTTCCGTTCGAAACGAAAGTTTCTTACTCATCTTTGGCTTCGACAACTCTCACCGGTACGGTGCCATCGGAAACAGTAACGTTAACTTCGGCGCCCGTTTGAAAATCAGACACTCTCGCAAGGACCTTCCCCTGTTTGTCACGTACCACGCTGAACCCGCGCTGCAGAACCCGTAGCGGGCTCAACGCTTCCAGCGACGCCGCCAGTTCATCCAGGTCCGCTCCACTTGCGTCAAGTATCGCCAGCATAGAATGAGTAAGCCGGTCACCGGTTCGCTCGAGTTTCTCAGCTCCCAGCAGAGTCTTACCCGACAGGCTCGCCCCCAGCCGCCTTGCCAGCCCCCGCAACATCTGCTCAGTGCTCTCACGATCCGGCACGGCGGCTTCCCCCGCTGTTGACGGAGTTGGTGAAGCAAGATCGGCCACGAGATCTGTCAGAGACACATCTGTTTCGTGTCCTACAGCCGAGATTATAGGTACCTCGACCGCCGCCACAGCTCTCGCGACTGCCTCCGAATTGAACGCCAACAGGTCTTCCCGAGAACCGCCACCCCTGCCGACGATTACCAGATCCAC
>JACZUR010000225.1 GCA_022573095.1 Gemmatimonadota bacterium
CAAGTTTCTGATCTCGAAACGGTACGGGTTAGCCATGGCAGAAGCGAACTTCTTGCAGCCGGCAAGGACAAGTCTTGTAGACGACTGGGCCCGGATCGTTAAAGAGCAGTTCCCGGAGAAAGCAGCCGATGTTGATGTTGCGGCGTTCGCAGACGGCCACATTCAAGGCTACTCAGTGATTGCTGAAGTCTTTCCAGATATGACAACCGCAGCCGCGCTGGCTTCCGAAGCCTGGGACCGCATCCTGACCCTCGGCTTGGACCCGGTCGAAAGTATTGGACCGGTATGTGAGCAAATAGAACTGGCAGCGAGTAGTTAACGTTGCGGACCGAAAACAGGCGGCAGTTCAGATGGCCTATCTTCAACGGCAATATCGGCTTGCGATGCAAGTTGATCGGCTGGTTCGTGGTGCCGACCATACTCATCCTGGTAACAGTGGCGGTAGTCAATTTCTTCGCTTACCAGACGGTGACAGAAGATCTTGTGGTGGAGCGAGACAAGGATCTATTGCGACTTTCGGCGATACAGCTTTCAGCATCGTTTGAAGACTATGAAATTCGGCTCTCAGATGCCGCACGGGACAGCGGGTTGCTTACAGGTGATTCGAATCTGTTATCCGGAACATTGAGTGGGCAACAAGGCACGCTCTCAGTGTTCGACGCGGGGACGGTAATACTTTCTCGGACGGGCGAAATCGTGGACGAATTCCCGAATGGACTTGGGTTGGTAGGAGATTTCTGGCCTGAATCTGGATTGATGACTGATCTACTTCGCACCGATCAGCCCGCCTATTCAGATGTCCTTAGTTCAAGTGTTTTTCAGGATGACGATGTTATCGCAGTTATAGTGCCAATCATCAAGACCGGAGGCACATTGGACGGCGCTATAGTCGGGATGTTTGATCTTGGTGAGACAACCGTTTCGTCTTTCTATGCAGGCATCATTCGACTTCGCCTACAACGATCTGGCTCAGTATATTTAGTCGACTCCCGCGGTCAGCTTATTTTTCACTCCGACCCAGATTTTGTCGAGCCAAAGGTTGCAGATCATCTCCCTGTTCAGCAAGTCACGGCTGGTAAAGCAGATTCATTCCGTACAAAGGGCCTCAATGGCGATGAGGTAGTCGCAGCATTTTCACCAATACCGGGTACGGGTTGGGGACTGGTATCTGAAGAAAACTGGTCAGCGCTAGCGGACGAATCAACGACTTTCCAAAGACTGCTTATTGGTCTTCTGATATTAGGGGTGGCACTGCCTGCGGGAATAGTCGCTTTCGGAATGAGGCGTCTCATTAGACCGTTAGATGAATTGAACAGGGCAGCAAACGCTGTCGGCGGAGGGGAGTATGGCCGGCAAGTTGAGGTGACAACATCGGATGAGTTTGGACAGCTTGGCAGTTCATTCAATCAGATGTCTCGAGACCTGAAACGTTCGTACGAAGAGCTCGAAACTCGAGTTGAAGAGCGCACAAACGAACTCCGGATAGCAGAACTGATGAACACGCGACTTATTGAGAATTCTCCGGACGGCATAGTGCTTGCAAGACACAACCGATTCAGGAAGGTAAACAACGCTGCCTCCTACATTTTTCGAACTAGCAAGGAAGAGCTGGAGAGCCACCCACTAGATGAATATTTCGTCGGCGAAGACGCCACGCGCCTTCAGGAGTTTCGATCACTGTTAGAACATTCGGGCGATTATGTCGAGCACTTCGAGATTGGTATCACGAGAGATGACGGCTCGCACGCAATCATCAGCATGACGGCGCGCAGACAGGCGGAGGAAGATGGATTTGCGGTAGAAATGATCCTGAGAGACGTAACTGCGCGTCATGAAACCGAAGAAGAGCTTTTCAAGCAGAGCCGTGAACTCGCGGTTGTCGATGAGCGAAATCGAATGTCTAGGGAGATTCACGATACTATCGCTCAAGGGCTAACCGGCGTAATCCTGCAACTGGAAGCTGCCGGCGACTTCACTAAATCAGCTGACCCGGAGCTCCGATTGCACCTCAGCCGCGCTCAGTCGTTAGCTCGAGAAAGCCTGACCGAAGCCCGGAGATCAGTCCGGAACTTGTCACCGGGCTCGCTCGAATCGCGCTCTCTCGGCGATGCACTGCTAGATGAAATCAAGAAATTTGACTCCCGTGGCAATGAGCACGCTGAGTTCTCAGAATCAGGAGACCGTCTCGATCTATCGAGCGAAACCGAGGCAGCCATATTCAGGATCTGTCAGGAAGCGTTAATGAACGCCCGTAAGTACGCGTCAGCAAGAAACATCTCTGTATCTCTTACCTACGACGAAAACATGGTTACGCTTGAAATTGAAGATGACGGTCGTGGATTCGAGCCAACTTCCACCCCTACCAACAAGGAAGGGGGGTTTGGTCTCTCCAACATGCGCCGCAGAGCGCAGATCGAAGGCGGAACCCTGGACATAATTTCGAACCACGGTGAAGGCACGAAGATAAGGCTCGTAATCCCGGTTTAGGAACAATAACATGTCACAGGAAAAGGCACCGACGCGTATCCTTATTGTTGATGACCATACCATGGTCCGCGACGGCTTGAGTAGCATGTTGCAGCGACAGCCCGACTTCGAAGTTGTGGGCGAGGCCAGCAATGGCAAAGAGGGTGTGGAGCAGGCTGAGCGGCTGAGACCTGATCTGATCCTCATGGACTTACGGATGCCAGAAATGGACGGTGTTGAGGCAATGCGCAAGATTCGCTTACATCAACCCGAAGTTGATTTTCTGGTCCTTACGACTTTCGATACCGATGAATACATTTTTGATGCGGTAGAGGTCGGTGCCAAGGGGTTCCTACTGAAAGACACGTCCCGCGATGAACTATTTAACGCTGTCCGAACTATTAGCAACGGAAATTCGTATTTCCAACCTGACATAGCCTCGCGCCTGGCTGACCAATTCGCAGTCCTTCGAAAAGGTGGGGGTCACGTGACCGATGCTCTTTCTGAACGCGAACGTGAAGTACTCAATTTGATCGCCCAGGGCAAGGCGAACAAAGAAGTTGCGAGTGAATTATCGCTTTCAGAGAGCACCGTGAAATCGCATGTGTCAAACATATTTTCGAAGCTCGGCGTGAACGATCGGACTGGTGCCGTCACAACCGCCATTCAGAAGGGCATCATAAAGATCTAGTCATCTGACCGGATTTATCGCCATACACGGCTCACCCAGCCAAAAGTACTACTTGGACTCCTCCGGGCGGATGAGGGAGCCTCGGTACTTATCGCATCCACTTACCGGCCGGTCTACTGGTCCCACCATATTGCCCGTCTCGCATGATGACTTCCGCAAGGAGTTCGGACTTAGATGCGCGAGAGCGCGAGAGACGGAGTTCGGAGATGAATACTCAGCAGACGATGATCACCACCATCCCCTTCCAGCAGAAGGATGCGGGCGCCTCGGAAGCGATCAAGCTCTTCGCCCTCTATCTGCAGGGCATCACGGTGGTCCAGGTCACCAGATAACCCGCCTCGACGAGCAGCCCGGCGGTAACGGGCCGAATCCCGACCTCAATCGGGCGTTGCGGTAGTGGCTTCCTAGCGGAGCTGGAACGTTTCGAAGTCCCCTGGCGTCTATGCATACAAGATCGGTTAGAGATATCACACGACAAAAGAAGAAGGAAATGAACAGGATAAGAGGTCTTGCACTAGGACTTGGAGTCGCGACACTGATTGTCGTCGGTCTGG
>JACZUR010000226.1 GCA_022573095.1 Gemmatimonadota bacterium
ACCGTGCGGCCGCCACCAATCGGAGCTGGGTCGATTACACTGTCCCTGCCTATTCCCGCCGGGACACCCTCAGGGGTGGGAGCGACAACGGGAGCCGGCGGTTCCTCGGCTACCTCTCCGGTACCAGTGCCCAGACCAGGTTCGTCTCCCACACCGCTGGGAGTAAGCACGACAAAAAACGGCTCGTCGGATACTATCGACGGTTCCGGTGACACTGCCTGAACAAAGGACCTAAAACTGTCCCCCGCATGATCCGTTACCGTCAGTGAAAGCAGGCCAAAGAAAAGCAGGTGAGCGGCTATACTGACTACCAGCCCGCTGGGCTCTAGCGCCCGCTTCGCGGGTAACAGGAACCTGCGGTGCGTCAACCTAGGCCTCCACGCATTTCAGTTCATTGCAAATCCGACGCGCCGCTTCTCGCAACCGTTCAGCACCCACCGTCAGGGCAATTCTAAAGAAACCTTCCCCTCCACTGCCGAGGGCGGAGCCCGCAAGTACCGCTACCCCCTCTTTCTCGAGCAGCGATTTCGCGAATGCGACCGACTTGACTCCCGCAGGCAGCGGGACCCACGCGTACATAGACGCCTGAGGCTTATCGATGGGAAAACCACTTTCGGCCATCGCTGCCACCAAAGAATCCCTTCGTTCTCTGAAAGCCCGCCTTACCGGTTCAACACAGGCTTCCGAATGATCCAATACTACCGCGCCGGTTTTCTGAATAGCCAAGAACGGACCGGTGTCCATATATGACTTCGTACGTGACAATGCGTTAATAAGATCCGCGTTTCCCACCGCCCAACCCAACCTCCACCCCGTCATCCCAAAGCTCTTCGAGAATGAGTGAAACTCCACTGTGACTTCCCTTGCCCCGTCAATTTCCAGGATGCTCGGTGCAGTATAATCGTCGTAAGTCAGCTCGCAATACGGATTGTCGTACGCAAGAACTACTCTGTTATCAACGCAATTCCGCACCAAGTCGTTCAGATAGTTTCGATTTGCAACGGCCGCTGTCGGGTTGTTGGGGTAATTTGCGAATACCAACGACGTCATGGACAGCCGCTCCTTGGGGAGGGTTCCCAGCTCGATGAGGAAATGCTGCTCGGGCTTGAGGGGGTACATCTCGATGTCCGCGTCGGCGAATCTGGCCCCACCGAGATAAGCGGGATAGCCCGGGTCGGGTATCACGACAACCTCGCCGGGATTCACAACCGCCATTACGAAATGCGCCAAACCTTCTTTTGACCCGATCAGCGGGAGTACCTCCGACATCGGGTCGACGGTTACGCCGAACCTCCGGAGCATGTAGGCGGCTATAGCATCTCTGTACTGCCGCAGGCCCACCTGATACGAATACCTGCTCAGCGAACTGTCCGAGAGAGCTTCGCGCAAGGTTTCCACGGCCAGCTCCGGCGGTGCGAAGTCCGCGTCACCAGCGGCAACATCTATTACATCGACGCCTTGATCGAGCAGCCGGCTCTTGACCGCAGCAATCTCAGCCACGACATACTGCGGCAGGCTGTTCAACCTCTCGCTAGTCCGGCTCAATCTGCAACTCCCGTATCCTGGAGAGTATAAAAGTTCTCAATTTCCTCGCGTATTTCTTTCCACGAACCTATTACCTGCTTCGCCGGCGGCAGTGACTCGAGCAGAATCTTGCCGTAGTTTTGGGATACCACCCTTCGATCCATCAACACCACGATACCGAAATCGCTCTGCGACCTTATCAATCGCCCAAACCCCTGTTTCAGTTTCAGCGCGGCCTGAGGAACCTGATACTTGAGGAACCCGTCGACACCTTTCTCCTGCAACAACTCGAGCCGCGCCGCCGTCACCGGTTCAGTGGGAACACGGAACGGTAACTTCGCGATTACCAGCGCACGAAGTGCACGCCCCGGCACATCGACACCCTCCCAGAAACTGTCGGTACCAAGTAGGATAGCCGACCCAGACGCGCGGAACCGCCGCAGCAGGTGATCGCGCTGTCCCTCACCTTGCACCAGCAGCGGCCACCTTCCCTCGACCTGCTCCCGCAGGGCGGCTGCGACGCGGCGCAGCGCAGCGTGGCTCGTGAACAGCACGAACATGCCGCCCCCTGACGCAGAACCGATATCCAAAACCGCCTCCACAACCGCGCGGTCGTGCCCAACTTCATCACGGCGTGGGTCGGGTAGGTCCGACGGGATGCAGAGAATACACTGTTCCGCAAAATCGAATGGTGAAGCAAGGATTTCTTCGTACTTGAGCCGCTCCCCGATATCCGTCAGCCCGACTCTGCTCTTGAGAAATTCGTAATCCCCGCCGGTTGTAAGTGTTGCGCTGGTAATCACCACCGTGTTGACTCGCTCGAAAAGTATCTCCCGCAGCACTTGGGCAACGTCCAGCGGCACCGACTCGAGACCCACGGGGAACGGCAGTGGGCCCAGGGGTTTCTTCCCGGTTCGTTCGACCCAGCGGACGTTTGGCAGGCCGGGAGCCGGTCGCAGTGTCAGTAGCACGCCATCGGACACAGCTTCCAGTCTGCGTAGCACGCCACGCATCTCTTGCAGCAACTGGGATCGCATGTCTGGTTCCTCGTGCAGCTCCATTCTGTCCGCTACGGTTTCAACCCCGTTTCGAATGGACGACAGCACCGAGACGAAGTTGTCGAGCGCGTCATGCAATCCTTCAGCCCAGATAGCATGCGAGCTGAACCCGTCATCGAGCCGCATCTGACTCTCTTTCCCGCTGACCAGCCCGCAGATAAGCTTGAAGAGGCGTTCCGAATAGACTTTGGCGTCGGCAACGGTGGGCAAGAGTTTAGTTCTCAAGAGATCTACCGACGAATTGCTGAGCAGGTCGTCTTCCAGGGACAACTCAGAGATCAGAGTCGCAATGAGTCCCCTGCCGTTTCGCTCCAGTCTTCCCAGCAGGCGTGTCACGCCCAGAGCTGTAACTCGAGACCCCAGGTGTTGGGCGGCTGTGTCCTCAATGTGGTGACCCTCATCCAGTATCAACCGCCTGTAGGGCGGTAACACGGCCGCCTCCTGCCAGTTCTCGGTGTCGCGTCTTACGGAGAGATCCGCTGCAAGCAAGTGGTGATTGACGACCACTACATCCGCGTCGGCCGCGCGACGGCGCGATTCAAACACGAAACATCGCTCGAAGTACGGACACTTGACCCTGGTGCAGAGATCGGCTTCCGCGCACACCTCGTCCCAAACATCCGATGAGGGAGATGCGATGAGATCGGCCAATGAGCCGTCCTCCGTACGCTGTGCCCAGTCACTCAGTTCGGCCAACTCGTTTTCTTTGCCTGAATCGAACAGCGAACTCTGTCCCTTCTGTGCCGCTTCCAGCCGTGAGAGACAGATGTAGTTGCGCCATCCTTTCAGCATCGCGAACGTAGGTTCGTAGTCGCCGTCGCGCAGCGCCTTTGCAAGCAGCGGCAGATCTTTGCCGATCAACTGCTCTTGCAGATTTATCGTGTTGGTGGATACCACGGTACGCTCGCCGTTCACTCTGGCCCACAGAATCGCCGGCACCAGATATGCAAACGATTTGCCGACGCCCGTACCGGCTTCGAGTAGTGCCACACCACCCTCGTTGTACACATCTGACACGTAGCATGCCATATCGCGCTGGCTGGTCCGGTCCTCGTATTGACTGAAGACCTTAGCAACCGGTCCACTTTCGCCCAGCATCTCCCCGACTGCGCCGGGGTC
>JACZUR010000227.1 GCA_022573095.1 Gemmatimonadota bacterium
CGCCGCGCACCTTAACTAGCCTTACCGCCCCCATCAAACTGCGGTTCCATCAGAGCGAGCCGGCGCAGGTTCTTACCGAACCTGACAACCAGCATCGCAAACATCAGCAGCGATATCCCGCCGATTGCGGAGTTGCCGAGTAGAGTCAGGTTGGATCCGACCCACGGAAGGAGGGGGAGCCCGAGCACCAGTGCAGAGTTGAGAGCAATGAGTCCTATTCGCGCCTCGGTCGGTCCCAGCACGCCATAGGCGATCTTGAACACACCGAAGACGCTTGACTCCAGGTAGACGTTGATGGATAGCGTCAGGTAAACGATTACCAGCATCAGCGCTACTTCGAAGTTCACCAGCGGCGACAAACCAACACCGATCCCGATGGCGGCGGTATTGAACGCGTCAACGAGGTGATCGATGTAGTACCCATAACGTGGGCGCTGTTTGTTTCGCACGCGCGCAAGCGTACCGTCGAGACTGTCGCCGAACCAGTTGACGGCTAACATCAGACTGGCGAACCACAGCCACGCGAAACTCACGCTCGACAGAGCATACCCTACACCGGTACCGACGGCGCCTAAGACGCCGATTACGGTAAAGTGATTGGGACGGAGACCGGATGGAATTCTTGCGGCGATGGCTGTAAGCAGCGTGCGTTCGGGGCCGGCAAGAAGGAACGTCATTTCACGTTTCGAGTCACTCACGGCAACCTCCAATGGAGAACTGAAACAGTTGGCGTCGGGGCCGAGTCGGCAGGCCACCTTACTAGGGTCCGTTACACCCTAGTATCGCCGTCGTTCCGCAATCAGAGATCTTGACCGTGAGGTCAGATTTTCAGCCCCGTAGACACGATTATTGGGGATCCATCCGCTACGAACGCGGAGCTGGATTCTTCGCGTGACGTATAGATGATGCCTGGCCCTGGCGTCAACAAGACCACGAGTGCTCTCTATTTACCTTCTGCGGGCGCCCCCTCTGCGCGAACCCAAACCGCGCCCCGCGCGACGGACGGGCTTGATCTCTCTCGGCTGGACTGGTGCGACGGCGGGTTCGAAGCCCGGCACGACGTGACGGTGAAAGGTACGGCCCATGAACTTCTCCACACCCCACATCATCATCGACTCATCGGGAGACATGAGAGTCAGCGCGACTCCCCGCGCTCCCGCGCGCGCCGTACGCCCAACACGGTGCACGTAGATCTCCGGATCCCGGGGTACGTCGTAATTCACTACCATCGCGATGTTGTCGACGTCGATACCGCGGGCGGCAACATCGGTGGCAACCAACACTCGAACCTTGCCCTTCTTGAATCGATCCAGCGCTTTGTTACGCGATGCCTGTGTCTTACCACCGTGAATTGCGGTTACGTTCGCGCCCTCTTTACGCAGGTGTCGCGCCAGTTTATCGGCTCCGTACTTGGTGCGCGTGAACACCAGAGTGCGACCGTGCGGCATCTCTTCCAGTTTCTTCGCGAGCACTCCCCGCTTCTCGGTTTTATCGACCGCGACGAGAACATGCTCGATCCCCTCAGCGGCTTCGGTGCGGTGTCCTATCTCTACTGCGGCGTGATCGTTCAGCGCTCGTCGCGCCAGGCGATCTACGTCAGCAGAGATAGTGGCAGAGAAGAACAGTGTCTGGCGTTCGACGGGCAGCGAGTCGAGAATCTTGTTCACGTCGTGTGCGAACCCCATGTCTAGCATTCTGTCTGCCTCGTCGAGAACCAGCACCTCGAGCTTCGTGCTGTCCACGTGTCCCCGGCCCATATGGTCGAGAAAGCGTCCGGGCGTCGCGACAACGATATCCACGCCGCTCTTGAGAGCGCGTGTCTGCGGCTCCATCCCCACACCACCGTAGACGGCGGCGTACTTCAGCTTGGAAAACTTGCCGTATGCACGCGCGCTGTTCAGCACCTGCTCGGCGAGTTCACGTGTGGGTACCAGAATGAGCGCCCTGGTCTTGCCGCGCTTACCGCCCCCGAGGCGCTGAAGTATCGGCAGAAGGAAAGCTGCGGTCTTACCGGTTCCGGTCTGTGCCGAACCGACGAGGTCGCGTCCTTCGAGGGCAACGGGTATCGCCTCTTTCTGGATCGGTGTGGGTTCCGTATACCCTCTTTCTTCGAGTGCTCGTAAGAATTCGGGTTCGAGACCCATGTTTTCGAATGACATCTTGCGTGTACTACTCCTTTAACCACTGCATATGCGCACGTATAGCCCGTGACATGTGTCACCGGGACGCAACGCTATCAATCAATTGAACCTGAGGAACGAGACGACGGTCAGTGGTCACGCCGGAACACATCCTAAGCGGGGACCGTCCGACCTGAGTGAGAAGATACCAGCTTGCGGTTCGTACAGCCTAATAAGATAATCAGATATATATCTAAGCGCTATAGGCACTTAGAAAGCTTTAGACGACACCTCCAGCACCTTTTGCGGTATGCCGAAGCAAGGGCTTGAGCACGGTACAGGGCGTTAAGGTTGCATCATTACATTTTATTGATATTATTACAATTATGTGTAATGATCTTCCGGAAACCAAGATGCTCGAACCGCGTCAACTTGCTGTCTTGGGTTCCCCCACTAGGCAGCGTGTACTCGAGATCCTGTGTTTGAAGGAGCGAACCGTCGGCGCCCTCGCCGACGATCTCGGACGAGAAGCTCCTTCTAATCTCTACTACCATTTGAATAAGCTCGTCGGATCTGGTCTGGTAAAAGTCGTGCGGAGCGAACAGCGCCGCGGGGCTTTCGAGAAGTACTATCGGGCGGTAGCAAGAAGATTCTCCTCCCCGATCGGCGCCGGCGGCAAAAGAGCCCCGGGCGGACTAGTCGACGTAGCGGCATCCTCGGCAGAGAACGCTCTCCGTGATCTCACGGCAGCAGTGGATGCTGGACAGGTAAAAAGCGTGGACGATCTGCTACTCAGTCGAGTGATCGTACGCACCAGCCATGAGAAATCCAAGCACCTCCGTCAAAAACTGGAATCGTGGCTGCACGAACTCTGCGACGCAGACGGCGAAGGCGACGTGGAGTTGACAGCAATCGCAATGATGTTTCCCCGGGCGTCGCGTGAGAGCCGTGAGTGATGAGCGCGCTTTTCAACCGGAACTTCATCCTACTATGGCAGGGGCAGTTCGTCAGTCAGGTTGGGAACCAGGCCTACCTGATCGCCCTCATGTTTTGGCTGCTCGAGCACACGGGATCTGTCGCGTTGATGGGCATGGTCTTGATGACATCATCACTCCCCGGAGTCTTACTCGGTCCCCTGGCCGGCGCGTTCGTCGACCGTCATTCGCGCAAAGCCATCATAGTCGGTAGCGACCTCGCGCGCGGTCTTGCGGTTGCTGTTCTTGCCATCACGATGGTTACGAGCGATTCCACGGAATTGATCATTGCTACGCTGTTCGTGGTCGCTGTCGTGAATGGGGTGGCAGCAGCAGTGTTCAATCCTGCCGTAGGCGCCGCCATCCCCGATCTCGTGCCCCCGACCAGCCTTCGCGGCGCCAACTCACTCAATCAGATGTCGGTTCAAGCCGCTTCATTCTTGGGGCTCGCAGCCGGGGGAACTCTCTACGCGCTCTTTGGTCCGGTGGTGCTTTTCACCACGGACGCAATCTCCTTCTTGCTGTCAGGCTTGAGTGAGTTTTTCATCCGGCTCCCCCAAAAGAAGTCTACCGAATCAAGAGCCGGTTTGGCCGGTTATT
>JACZUR010000228.1 GCA_022573095.1 Gemmatimonadota bacterium
AGGTCGAAACCGAAGGGCTGCGCGAGTGCCATGCCGTCGAAGGCCGTGGCACGCGCCCGCCACTCAACGAAGTTACCGGGTGACACCTCTTTCTTAAGGTCACCAACTGCGACATCGGTTTCCCAGAGCGTGACGACGCGTTCCACATCCGAGTACGGAAGTGGTCGGAGCAACACGTGATCGGCGGCAGAGAAAACCGCGGTCGTGGCACCAATCCCTACCGCGAGCGTAAGTATCGCCACGCCGGCGTACACCGGGCGATTCCTCAATTGCCGAAATCCGTGAACGACGTCCTGAACGATTTCCCGCAGCTGTCCGAAACGTCCTACCCGCCGTATGCGGCGAGAGTCGGCGCCGACGCAATTAGCGTGTGTGTCAACAACATCTCCGAATTGACGAAGCGCTTCCTCACGCGCCGCCTGCGTAGTCATTCCTGATCTTTCTAGCTCGGCCGAGCGCATTTCCAAGTGGAATTCGATCTCTTGATCCACTTCGTGTACGACGCGCTTTCGGATCCGGAACCGCCACGGCCAACGGATCGACCTCCTTCTCGGACTCACGCGGGCTTCAGCTGCAACACATTGAACACCGCATCTGCATATTGAATCCAGTTCTTCGTTTCAAAACCGAGCTGGCGTTTTCCGTCACCAGTGAGTTGATAGAAGCGGGCTCGCTTTCCGGTCTCGGCACGGCCCCATTCGGATTCGAGCCACCCCCGCTCTTCCATTCTGTGCAGCGCCTGGTATAACGCTCCGTCTTCGATGGCGAAAACCCCCCCCGTCCGCTTCTGAATTCGAGAAACAATCGCGTAGCCGTGCACTCCCCCACTCTGAAGCGTTTTGAGAATGAGTACGTGAAGGGTGCCCCTGAAGAGCTGATTCGTAGCTGCTGGCATGACCATTACCTCAGATTCTTAGGTAATGGTAATCTGGTCCCGAGAAACTGTCAACGGATTCATTCTCCGAGCACTTGTTGGGACGAATCCCGATTCGCTCGCGGACCAGGGAGTGAGGGCGGTATTCCAATGCATCGAACTTTGGGAGGTGAGGGCGCAAACTGAAGATCGAGACCGTCGAGCGGCGATCTGTAACTAAGCGCCGGCGGTTCAAGCTAGTTTACTTCATCCAACAACCTATCCAGCTCACGCCGTTCTTTCTTGGTGGGACGTCCCTTGTACTTGAATTCAGGAACGGGAGCCGACCGCATCTGTAATCGTAGCTTTTCTCTGGCCTCCCTGCTCTCTTCCGATTCCTCATACAGGAGAACAGCCTCTTTCGCCGAGCGCCGCTTGTCCGCCAGACCCGTGACCCTAACAACCGACTCGTACAGGCCTCTCCGAATGCGCAGCTCGTCCCCAATCTTGACCGCCTTCGACTTCTTCGGCCGCCGCCCGTTGAGATGGACCTTTCCGCCCTCGACCGCCTCAGTCGCATTGCGGCGGGTCTTGAAGAACCGGGCGGCCCAGAGCCAGCGGTCGAGTCGAACCTCGTTCATTGGGCCGAGCGCCCGCCGAGTTGTCTTTGTGCAGGGAACATAAGCATGCTACGTCCGCCTATAAGTTGGTTGGGATCGATACCTGAGAATATAGCGAGAGAGGAAGCATCAAGAATGACATCCAAATTACGTTCGCCCTTCCTGTGGATTTCCCTAGTGCTATCACCGGCAGTCATAAAGGCTCAAGACGGTGGCAACAGCGCAAATCCAATTCCAGAAGTACTACCACGAAACGAAGAGGTAAGGCTGGCATTGAGTGCTTCGCCAGTAACTTTGCGTGACGGTGCCGGTGTTTACGCTCTCGAGGAGAATGGCTTCGTCCTGATTCGTGAAAGTACGAACGGCTTTACTTGCATCGTGAACCGCGACAGCCCCTGGAATTTGAAGCCGGTGTGTTACGATGCGGCGGGCAGCGAAGCGATTCTTCCCGTGACCGTCCTTTTTGGCAGGCGCCTGATGCAGAGGGTACCTGTAAACGAGATACGGCTGGAGATAGAGGAAGGCTTTGAGAGCGGCGTTTACTCCGCACCCAGCCGGCCGGGCGTAGCATACATGCTTTCAAACGAGATACGTAACTGCCGCGCTGCAGATTCTTGTGGCACCTTCCCGCCGCACATCATGTTCTACGCGCCCAACATGACGAACACGGACATTGGAACATCGCGGGAACTGATGCAGGAAAGCTCCATGTTTCCGTTCATCGCCTACCAGGGCCCACATGGATTCATGGTAGTGAGAATACAATGACTTCATCGGCGTCTCACTTTGGGACGCCACTAGTGTTTTCGACCGTAACGTGTGTGTGTTCTTGAGCGTTACTGATACGGAGAGAGATGATGAGCGGCCAAACGCCGGAGACCGGCAACAGAGACTATGACATCAGCACGGAGGTGCTGTTTCAGGGACTCGAAAAAATAGACATACCCGCGATAGCGGGTAAACATGAACCTTGGTTCAACCAGTCACTTTGCAACGTAAACGACTGCGTTGTGCGACTTGGCATAATCGAGGGTGAATTTCATTGGCACCACCACGACGAGGAAGATGAGTTCTTCTACGTAGTATCAGGTAAGCTCCTGATCGACTTGGAAAGCCAATCTGTAGAGCTGGGACCTCAACAGAGCTTCTTGGTTCCCAGAGGCGTGGAGCACCGTACGCGTGCGCCCGAACGCACTGTGATCCTAATGGTGGAAGGGGCGGGCGTAGTACCGACAGGCGATTAGCCCTAGGCGTATTTCTGTACGTAAGGAGTAGGTTCGGTGACTCTGAGCACGGTGAGTGACCGGAGGTTGTGCGCGATCGACAACTTGGCTGCTGATCCATAGGGAGACGCCGGGTAGCAGCCGAGCTACGACCCCAACCAGCCTTGAACGGCGACTGGTTTTTCGCTACTTCAAGCGCGCCTCACGCAACCGACGAAACTCAGCGTGTTTTTCTTCAATCGCGTCCATGACCCGATCAACAACGACTTGCGCGGTTTCCTTGTTACGCGGCATGTCCAGCAGATCTGAGTACTCGATCGGTTCACCGTAGTGCACGTAGATGCGTTTGAATATGCGAGGTACGTACGAACCGATAGGCAGTACATCTCGCATACCCTCCACTGCAACCGGGATGACTCGCGGGCGCGTCGACAGAACAACCAAACCTGCGCCGGGGTGACCCCGCCCAATGGATCCGTCCCGCGACCTTGTTCCCTCGGGAAACAAAGTCAATACTCCGGTGGGAAGTATCGTTATCATCTCCCGAAGGGCACCGGTGTCGCGCCGACCCTCCTGCACTGGGATGCACCTCCAGATTCTGGCTAGAAAGGCCACGAAGGGATTCGCGAAGAAGTTCTCCTGGGCCGCCGGATTCCACGGAATCAGGTGCGGCTTGATCCACGAAACAGGATAGTAAACAGCTAGTCCTACGAGAAAACTATCTATCATGGACTGGTGATTCGACAACAGGAGCGTATTGGGCTCCCCGTCGACATGGTGCCGACCGCTAACCGTGGTTCGATTGAGCAAGAACAACAACACCCAAAAGAGGGTTACGGTTAGATTGGTGAGCAGCCAAGAGAAGAAAGTCCGGAAGAATCTAGAGAACCAACTGCGTCTCCTGTGCCTTGCCGTCTTACCAAAAACCACCTGCATCCCCTATAAGCATCACGTGTACCTTAGATCTCCTACAGCCAGGCTAAGTGATTTT
>JACZUR010000033.1 GCA_022573095.1 Gemmatimonadota bacterium
AACGATGTCCAATGGTCTGGTCAGCAACACGGCCAGCCCTATGCCCAACGTCAGACCGATCCCCAATTGCATGAGTCCCTTTCTCATCACGAGCTGAATGATGCTACTGTTCTGAGCTCCTAGCGCCATGCGGACACCCATTTCCTGAGTTCTGCGGCTGACTGCGAACGACATAACGCCGTAGAGACCCACCGCGCCGAGGAACATGGCCACGAAGCCGAACAGCATGAACAGCGTTCCGAACAAGGTGTAGAACCGGGTCTGCCGCTCGATCTCATCTGACATCGAAAGTACGCGAAAGAGGGGAAGATTGGGGTCGAGCGACGCCACCGCTTCCTGCACCCGGGAAGTCATGGACATGGGATCGCCCTGGGCGCGCACTGCTATGCTTACGAACCTGCCTACGCCGCTTTGCGCGATCGGTATGTAAAAGCCGGCGGGACTGGCATCGTCGTTTCCGATTCCCTGCATCATGAGATCCGGCACAATCCCGATCACGGTTAACCACTTGGCGGTAGAATCCCGGTGCCCCCCACTGATCATCCTGATGCGACTGCCCATTGCGTCGCCGTCAGGGAAGAAATTGCTCGCGAACGTTGCGTTCAGGACCGCGACCGGAAGAGTCTCGCTCCTATCCTGCATCGTGAAGGCGCGACCCTGAAGGACCGGCGTCTCAAACGTATCGAAGTAACCAGGCGTTACGATTCCCTCGCGCGCTCTCGGGAAATCATCATCCTCGTACGTTTCGCCCTCTACCTCGAGTTCACGGAACCCGTTGCCCGAAGCGGGCAGCCCGTCGGACAGAGTCGCCGCCAATACCCCGGGGACAGACTGCAGTCCCGGTAGCAGCTGGTCGTAGAAACTGATGCGGGACGCTGAATCAGGGTATTCGATTTCAGGCAGGCTGAGCCGGGCGGTGAAGATGCTTTCTACGGCAAACGGCAGATCCAACGTCTTGAGCCCAACGATGCTCTTGACCATGAGTCCGGCGGCTATGAGCAGTCCGCACGACAGAGCTATTTCGGTAACGACCAATGCGCTGCTGAACTTGCTCATGCGGAAGCTCGAGCTGCCGCGGCCCTCGTCTTTGAGAACTTCATTGACGTCGGCACCCGTCGCCTGGAGAGCCGGTGCGATACCGGCGAACAGGCTTGCGAGCAGGGTAACGCCTAACACAAACAGCAGAACGCTGGTGTCGATCTCGAAGGTCATCCAGAACGGCGGCGGGTTGGCGGATAGCGCTCTGTTCCACCATTCGACGCCCAAGTAACCGAGGCCCATTCCTATGGTCCCGCCAACCAGGGCCAGGACAAGCGTTTCGGTGAGAAGCTGCATGATCACGCGAGAGCGGCTGGCACCCAGAGCGGTTTTCACCGCCACCTCTTTAGTCCGCGTCGACGCTCTGGCGAGAAGCAGGTTGGCAACGTTGGCGGAGGCTATCAGTAGCACCCCGATACCGGCGCCCAGCATCGTGTAAAGCAGGGCGTATATCCGTCTGCCGAGGAACCGCTCGGTGTAGGGCGTGATAGTCGAGCTGACTCCTTCGTTGCTCTCCGGGTACTCCTGCGCCAACCGCTGCGCGATGCCTGCTAGTTGCGCTCCCGCCTGATCCATAGAGACTCCGTCATTCAGACGTCCCAGCACTAGATACTGTGGCCCCTCTCCCCGCGGATTCTCGTCGAGGTCGATTTCGAGCGGCAGCCAAACTTCTTGGTTGACGGGGAACAGGAAACCCTCGGGCATGACACCTACCACCGTCCTCGGCTCGCCGTTGGCACGGACTGTGGTTCCGATCACGTCCGGCCTGCCCTCAAACCGCGTCTGCCAGGCGTCGTAGCCCAGGATGACCACCGGTTCTGCGCCGGGCCGGTCGTCGCCTTCCTGAAAAGCCCGGCCCATATGGGGTTGCACCCGCAGTTGGTCGAACATGTTGGCGCTCACGAACGCGCCCGAATAGAAATCGGGCTGTCCTTCCGTGCCGGCTATGTTGACGGCGCCAAAGGTCATCGCGGTGAGCCCTTCGAAAACACTCTGTTGTTCCCTCCAATCCACAAAATCGTGAGCGGTTACGCCCATGTTCTGGATATCCTGGGAGGGATTGGTCCGCCCCAACGCGGCCAATCGCTCGGATTGGGGGAAGGGCAACCCTTGGAGTAGCGCGCCGTTGACGATGCTGAAGACGGTTGTGGTGAGCCCGATGCCGAGAGCGAAAGTCACCACGGCGATAAGAGAGAGTCCGGGGCTCTTGAACAACATGCGGACGCCGTAACGGAGGTCTTTGAGTATTGTGCCCATTCTTTGATTCGGCCGTTTCGCTGGTGTTTGGTTGTCCGAGGTCCTATCGAGCCTCCCTACGGTATAGCAGCGTAGGGGGTTTCACAACGAAGGAGGAGAGGTATAATCAGCCGGGTGTCGAGCTGATCCCTAAACCGAAGAGAGGCAAATATGAGTTGGAGCCGTTTGACAGTTACGTTGACGGTAGGCTGCCTTGCCCTTGCTGGCTGCGCCCGCCGAACGGTCGTCGTCAGGGACAGACCCGGACCCAGCACCGCAGTAACGCTGGGAATCCCACCCGGGCATCTTCCACCTCCGGGTCAGTGCCGCATTTGGATCGAGGGCCGGCCACCCGGCCGCCAGCCGCGCGCTCGCAGTTGTGACAATATCCTGGCCAACGCTCCCGCCGGCGCCATGGTGGTCTACCGACCGACACGGGACCGACGGATAGTAAGAGTGCGGTACATCCATGCGAGACGGATGGGCGTTGTCATTCGCGTGCGGGTGTTCAATGCCGAGACAGGAAAATTCGTGCGGGAAGAAGACGACTAGGTTGCTTCCCCAGCCAGTCTCGCTAACCCTTATGCGTCCTCGTTGCAGGGGTGTCCAAGCAGCCTGAGTAGTCATGTTGCCGGTACCGATTATTGACATGGCGACCCGTTACAAGAGGCGCAGTTTTGGTTGATCACCCAGACGTCCGACTCCGTGTACGTTACCAGCTGACCTGTGCCGCAGGCGAAGATCCCTTTGCCAAGGCGCGCGATATCGCTGTCGAGCAGACCGTTGAGCTTCCGGAGGGCTGCTTTTCCGAGCACGTCGAGGAGCTGGTTGTAGGCAAGGTCGAGGCACTCGAGGAGCGGGGTGACGCACGATGGGAGGTGGTGATCTCATACGGGCTGGTTGTCATAGGTGATGAGCTTCCCCAGTTCCTCAACGTGCTGTTCGGAAATATCTCGCTGAAAGCCGGTGTACGATTAACCGGGATTGAATTACCGCCCGCCTTACTCTCCACGTTTGCAGGCCCCCGATTTGGGATCGATGGCATGCGTGAGCTGTGCGGTGTAGGGGAGCGGCGTGCGCTTCTGTGTACCGCATTGAAGCCTGTTGGCCTGTCGGCCGAACAGTTGGCAGAGCTGGCGTTTCGATTCGCGCTGGGTGGGATAGACATCATAAAGGATGATCATGGGCTCGCTAACCAGCGCCCAGCGCCGTTCAAGGAGAGGGTTGAGCGGTGTCAGGAAGCTGTTACGAAGGCCAACGGTCGCACGGGAGCAGCCAGCCTTTACTTCCCGAATGCTACCGGGCCAATTTCCGGGTTCGAGGAACGCCTGGAGTTCGTGCGCGCGGCCGGGTGCAAGGGAGTACTGCTAAGCCCATTGTTGATGGGGTTCGATTCGGTGCGTTACGTCGCCGCGCTCTCAGGGCTGGCGGTGTTGGCTCATCCGGCACTAGCGGGATCGTTTTTCCACGATGACGCCGGGATCGCTCCTGAAGTTTTGCTAGGGCAGATCTTTCGCCTTATGGGGAGTGACGGAGTGATCTACCCCAACGCCGGTGGGCGTTTCTCGTTTACCGAGATCGTCTGCGAAGCGATCAACGCCAAGCTGCGAGAACGACTGGAACCGCTGCGGCGTTCCTTCCCGGTTCCGGCCGGCGGGATTGACGCCGGTAAGATTTCCAAGTGGGTGGAGCGCTATGGCGTGGACACTATTTTTCTTGTGGGAGGTAGCCTCTACGCACAGTCGGATCTGGAGAAGGCGAGCCGTGAGCTTCTCGAAAAAGTGAGCAGAATCTGACATGAAGAACTCGTCAAGAGTGATAAAGTACGACAGTTTTCGCTGGAGCGGGGTTGCGATCGGCGAATACAAGGCGGACAGCTCCGACTTCCAAGGTGTTTCCCGTCAGACCCTCATAGGGGAGGGAGACGGAGAGACCGATCTCAACTTCATTACTCGGTATTTCGAGCTTGCACCCGGAGGATATTCCACTCTCGAAGAGCATCAGCATCCACACTCCGTCGTGGTGCTCAGAGGCAGGGGGCAGGTTGTGCTGGGTGAGCGACGCTACGACATCGAGCCGTACGATTGTGTGTACATCTCGCCGGGTGCGGTCCACCGGTTTGAAGCCTCGGAGCAACAGCCACTGGGTTTTATCTGTATAGTGGATCGCGTCAGGGATCGTCCGAAGCCGCTGAAAACCTGAGTATGCAGGTTCCCACGGTGGGACTTCTAGAACGGCTCCGTCAGGACCGACCGTTGGTAGCGATCGAGTTGCGTCCGCCCCGCAGCGATCTCTCCGCTGCGGAAAGCATGGATACGTGGATTGACATGAACCATGCAATCCGGCGGCTGGGGCATCTTGATACGGTACTCTTCCTGACCGATCGCGCTGTGGGAAAGGCCGAGGAGGAAAACCTTCACCATCTGACCGCCAACCTTGCCGGCGAATTCAGCCCTTCGCGCGTGGTTCCCTTCTTGACGTGCAAGCATACCCTCGATTACTGCCTCATGTTCGCCACAAGGGCCGCTTCGCATGGTCTCGAGGCGTTGACGGTTCTAGGCGGTGATCGATCGGTTGGGCCACCGCGCTGCGTAGAACACGCGTACCAACTGCGACAGCATATTCGGCAGCGTGTCTCTTCGCTGCAGTTGGGAGGTTGGGCTGCCCCTCACCGAGATCCGCAGGAGCAGGTCGCCTTCATACTCCAGCCGGAGTTCGAGGCGGAATTCTACCTCACGCAGGTAGTCTCGCACCATGGCGTGCTTTCAGTGGAGCGATTTCTTGACGAGGCGAGCCACCGCAACGTCCCCTACCCGCCGGTGTTTGGAGTGTTCTTTTATCGCAGTGCTAACCCGAAGACGCTAGAGTTCCTGGCCCGTTATTTTCCGGTTCCTGCCACACAGCTCGCACGGGAATTCGACTCTGGAGTTTCGGCCGAAGAGATCTGCGCCCGCACGATTCGTGGGTTGCGAGCAATAGGTGCGGACAAGGTCTATGTGAGCAATCTCGGAATCCGCGGCGCAGCTGAGCGGTATCGCAAGATCATAGCAGCGGTAGAGGGATAATCGGGAGCTGAGGGGGGGACGGAGGGATGGGGGGGAGGGGGGGCGTTTCTAGCCGCTGAGGACGTTCAAGGCCGTCTCTATCCGCCCCATGGGAGCGCTCACTTGAACGCCTTGAACAAAGCCCTTGACCTGATCGTACACTTCCCTCGCAATGCTAACGCCTTCGTCACGCGCGGCTTCGTCACCGCGTTCTTGAGCCGCAGCCATTCGCTCCAGTACCCACTCTGGTACGATCACGCCCGGTACTTCGTTGGCGAGAAACTGAGCATTGCGAAGTGAGGTCGGCGGCCAGATCTCCACAATAAGAGGGATACGGTACCCCTCTATACGCTTTAGAAAACTCTCGATCATACTGAGCTCGAACACCGGTTGTGTAACCGCAAAGTCTGCTCCCGCGTCGACTTTCCACTCAAACCGCTCCAGTTCTCGATCTAGATCGACTGCACCGGGATTGACAGCAACGCCGATCACGAAACGCGTTTGGTTGCCGAGGGCGCTCCCGCCCGGCTCAACTCCGCAGTTAAAACCGTTCACTACATTGGTGAGACCGATGCTGTCAATATCGAAAACAGCGGTGGAATCGGCGTACGGTCCCGTTCGCGGCGGATCGCCGGTGACGATGAGTACGTTGCGCAGTCCCAACGCTGATGCTCCGAGGAGATCGCTGATCATCGTGAACATATTGCGATCGCGGCAGGAGTAGTGAAACACAGTTTCGATGCCGACCTCGCGCTCGATAATCGTTGCCGACAAGAGAGCGCCCATACGCAACTGTGCGCGCGGTCCATCAAGCAGACTGACGGCATCTACACCTGCCTCTTTGATCATTTCACAGTGCTTGATCATCGAGTCCGGCCGAGTTCCGCTGGGCGGCATGAGTTCGATGCTTGTAACGAACTCTCCGGCGGCAATTTTCCTTCCCCATGGAGACCGTTCACCTAGCGGAGCTGGATCGACTGCGTCTGCTACGCGTTTAGTATCGTCCCGCGCACGTCTACCGGGGATCGCTACCTGGCGTGGCTGATCGCCGGCGACAAAATCACGGATTTTCTTAATATGATCTGGAGTGGTGCCGCAGCAGCCTCCGATGAACCGCGCTCCAGCACCGATCATGCGGAGTGCGTACTGCGCCACGTAGTCAGGACTTGCTAAGTAGATCTTTCGGTCGCTGACGTCCTTCGGCAGACCAGCATTTGGTTGTGCCGAGATCGGCCGGTCTGTCACCCGGGACATCCGTTCCACAGCCTCCAGCATAGCAGAGGGTCCCACCGAGCAGTTTAGGCCGACGACATCTGCTCCCCCCCCCTCCCCCCAACTCGTGATTGCCGTTGTCAGTACCTCAACCTCGGTCCCGTATGAGGTTCTGCCATCCTCCTCAATCGTCATCTGAGCTATCACTGGAAGGTCGCAGAGATTGCGCACCGCCTTGTAGGCGCAGTGGATTTGGTCGAGATGGCCGAAGGTCTCGAGCACGAAACCGGCCACGCCTCCCTCCAAGAGCCCGGTCACCTGGCGCTCGAAGAAGTCCACCGCCTCTTCGCGCGCAGTGGGCCCAAACGGTTCGATGCGAATCCCGAGCGGCCCGATTGCTCCCACAACACATGCTCTCCCGCCGGCGGCCCTAAGCGCCAACTCAGCGGCTGCTCGGTTGATCTCTTCAGTCCGTTCCTCGAGGCCGAAGCTCGACAGCCTGACTGGATTGGCGCCGAACGTGTTAGTCTCAATGATCTCGGCACCTGCCCGTACATAATCTTCGTGCACGTCCGTCACGAGCTTGGGTTCCTTGAGGTTGAGTTCGTCGTAGCAGACGTTGACGAAGACACCCCTGGCGTACAGCATGGTCCCCGTTGCGCCGTCCATTACGTGGACCCGGCCGTCGGATATCAGGTCCCGGAGGTCGCTGGTAACTCTAGCTTTCACCGTATGCAGCCTAGTACTCCCGATGCAGAGGTCAACTCCAGTCGGAATCGCGTCATCGAGACCTGCAATGCCGCACGCTCGGCGACCGTCTGGGTGACCGTTCCGTGTCGGTCCCGTGGGTTTCTGGTCATCATTCTCTTCCGATACGTTAGTCAATCCTCGGATTTGGATAAGGTGGAATCTTTACGAGTCCCGCAATTCCGAACACTCGAGATAGTCCGATGACAATGCCGATGTTGGGGGAGCCATCCTCCCACTGGTCAAGTCGGCTCGTGAGACCGAGGTCGAGCACGCTGGAGTTCGTGAGCTGGAACCTCGTGCCGAACTCTGCCCACACTCGTGCATCGCCTCCATCTACCGGTATTTCGCTATACACATCGCCGAGCACGGCCTTGCTGAACAGTCCGATGGGGTAGTCGAACCCGAGGCCAGCACTCCAGAGATCTCCGCCGTCCGCATCGGTTGCCCAATCGTAGGAACCGTTGAAGTGTACACGAAGCCGGCTGTAGCTCCTCGTGAGAATTACCCGCCACCGTGCACCGATATCCTCCCGACCAACGTCACCAATGCCTGGGGTGAAGATGTCCGCCCGAAGGGCGAGCGCCGGTGTTCGTCTGCCCTCCTGATTGAGGTTGTAGAAGACGTGAGTACCAAACTCCTCGAGTCCGTTCCGCCACAACTCGGCCATGCGCTCCTGGCTCCCGTGCAGTTCGAGGCCCAATTGCCAGTTGCGGGCGACTCCGACCTTCAACTCGAGCAACTCGGAGAAGAGATAGTCTCCGCCTTTAGCCACTTCGGCGCGACCACCAGTCTGCCATTCCCACTCATACAGCTTCAGGGGATAAGCGTCTTCGACCCTGATGGGCCTGTCCGCGTCGGCAGCGCGGAAGTCCTCCTGTGCCTCAAGCGGTGCCATTATCCCCAGCGACAGCACAGCGATCCGAAGAACTGCACTCCCGGTCATGGTTCGCCCTCCTCGTTCCCTTCATTATTATCGAGCGGCGGCATAGGCATCTCACCCTCCATCACCTGCATCCGTGCCTCGGGGTGACCCTGGGGCAACCACTGGCCGCTGGGTAGCTGGGTGGGCACTGTCATGGCTTCCATTGGCATGTGCATGTTCGCATCGGGAGGCAGGGGTGGGGGTGGTGGGATAACCCATTCCTGATTCGCGTAGAGCATCTGTTGCAGCATTCGCTCGATCTCCCGGTCCTTTGCCGCGGCGGGAATGCGTGCGTCCGCCATGATATCGTTCACAACGTCGTGCATCATGTGCAGGTTATCGAAGATGTGTGCCGCTGCTGGCCACAACTCGGCAAACCTCGGGGCAAACTGAGCGGTCAGCGGCATGTAAGCAGGTAGGTTTGTGAGCACTGAGTCTTCGAAGACGCGAATTACCCGCTCTAAGGTCTGACGCCGCGCTGCCAAGTCCGGTTCCATCAGAGACTCGTAAACCGAGGCGTGGTGCCAGTGATAGGCCCAGAGGATGCCGTTGATGGCAGGGTACTTCCTCGCGAACGTTCCGGCCCAGGAGCCACCACCCAGCATGAACGCGTGGCCGTATCCGCGTGTGGAGAACGCCGCACCCGAATTGGCCAGGTAATAAGAGATCGCCCGCTCGCCGGCTGCCTTCTTGTCGTCGACTCGGTCGTCAGCGAGGATGTCGTAAAGCTGGGAGTGCAGCATGTGGGTCCAGTCCATCGCCTGACCCGTCTGGTAGGCAATCTTTGACCAGTTGGGCGCGATGATATCTGCCGGAGGCTCGAGGCGCGGTGGGTTCGCCACATAATACCGGATCTGTTCCTCGAGACGTTGCATCTCGTTCACAGCGTCCGGTCCCTCATTCAACAGCGCTTCGTACACGCTGAAGTGGGCAAAATGCGCGGCGTAGAAGCTGCGCGCCGCTTCAGGATACTCATTGTAGAACTCAAAGTTGTAGTCTGCCGCAAGTCGGAATTGAGCATTCCGCTGGACGATCTGTCCGTCCGCCGTTTGACCGCCGGAACACAGGCCAAGAACGGCCAGTAGGTTCAGCCATTTTTTCATGTTGTAACTCCTGCCTCGTTGGGACTTAAAGCGTCTGATTTGAACCTGTTGCTAGACGACTACTAGATCCCTGGGAGGAGGTGAGGGAGGACAATTCGTGGCAGAACAAATTGGCGAGTCGACCGACACGCCTTGCGACTCTCTGCTAGAGCGCTGTAATGGGGACCAGCCCGAAGGAGTGACAGCCGTAACGGATGTTGCAGCGCACGGCGCCACGGTTGCGCACAAGCTTAGCGGGCAGTGCGGGCAGGATCGCTCCGGCGCACTGCTAATTATCGCGCCTGCGACAAATTGTTGTTGTGTAACGTTATCAGCCTGCTCGCGGTGACCATGATGCACGCAACGCACACCGGTCTTTGCGATAACCGGAGTGATTTGTGCAGCGGCGGTCATCACGAGGACCAGTAGCGCGACACGCCCGCACAGCGTGCGTCTGCCGCGCGGAAAGAGCAGGCATCTAAACATCAGGGCAAATCTAAGCCCGGCAGTAGTTTGAGTCCACGCTGTCGCCGCGGAAGAACCGCGGGATCACCTCGGTCTTCGCTTTTGCACTCCACCGTTCCGGCGTGGCCTGCTCTTCTTGCTCGTCGGACATCGCCATGACTCCCATCCTCTGAACCCCTCTTAAAGATGGTCTTGTTCACTGTTCGGCGAAACAAACTGTTTATGTGGCGTGTACACGTAACACGTGCATAATCGGAGGGGTTTTGTGGTGAGAGAATGACTTGGTGGTTTCGGCATGTTTTCGAAGGGGTTAATTACCGCCCTAGCCACGGCGGGATCGAAATGCTGGGACTGATGCACGTACGGCTCCCCACTACCAGACCTTGGATTGGGGTCACCGTGATCGGCATGACCCTCCTATCCTTGTCTCCGGGCAGTGCGCACGCACAACTGGTGCCCGAGACAGCTCCTCACATCACTCCAGCCCAGCTCGATGCGCTTCGGACGTCGCTCGAGAATGCGGCTCGTGCGGAACTGACGGCGAAAGATCTTCCCTCAGTAGCCCTTGCCATCGTCACCCGCGATGGTATCGTGCTCGAGTTTTTCCTCGGCTTCGAAGACGAAGCCCGCACGCGGCCTGTAACCGAAGCGACCGTCTTCCGGATGGGATCGATCTCGAAGATGCTCACGGGCGTAACCGCCATGATTGCCCAAGAGGAGGGGCTCCTCGAACTTGACGCAGCCGTCGTGGCGTACGTGCCTGAGCTTCGGAAAATGCCAGGTGGCGAGCGGATCACCCTCCGCCAACTCCTCTCGCACCGCGCCGGACTGGTTCGGGAACCGCCGGTCGGGTACTACACCGACCCTACTGAACCGACACTGCGGTCGACCGTGGCAAGCGTGGCTGAGACTGAACTGGTCCATGAACCCGGTGCACGCATAAAGTACTCGAACGCGGGATTTGCGATCGTCGGCCAGGCGCTGGAGGCTGTTTACGAGGAGCCCTTCTCGGACGTCGTCCGGTCCCGGCTGCTTGATCGCCTCGGGATGACGGCGAGCTGGACCTCGCGGTTGGAAATCCCGCGGGATCGGCTCGCCTACGCCCAGATGTGGGTCCCAAATGGAGAGCGATACTCGCCACCCCTCTTCGACTTCGGGATGGGTCCGGCAGGTTTCCTCTACGCCACGGTTCCCGACCTCGCGAAGTTCGTCGCGATGCTGTTGAGCGAGGGAATGACGGCCGACGGCCCGATCGTCCAGCCCGCGGCGCTTCACGACATGTGGTCGCCCCAGACTCCCGATCATGCAGATCACTGGAACGAGCCCTGCTTCGGTGACTGTACAAGAGGGTCCATGGAAGTTGGTCTCGCCGCGGATCTCAACCGTCCCTTCGAAGGCTTCACCCGCGTCCGTCACGGAGGTGGGGTCTTCGGCTACGCCTCCGAACTCGAGTTCCTCCCCGAAGCCGGAGTCGGTGTGATAGTGGTGACGACCCTCGACTCCCACGGTCGTGTGTCCAGGCACCTCGCGGCTGCGGCACTGCGGGGGTTCGTGGCCGCAATGCGAGGAGAGCCGCTTCCCCAGATCGCTTTGGTGTCCGACGTGATCGCGGATGTCGGGGAGAACGTGGCGGCGGCCCGGGCCGATGCGACGGGCTCGGAGGCGCCCGCCCGCGGTGTGTACGGAAACGAGCGCTATGGCGTCGAAATCATCGACGAGACCGAGGACGAGTTGGTAATCCTGATCGAGGGTGTCGATCTCGTGCGGCTAACCCGCACTGGTTCCGAAAGCTTTCTCTTTCCCCGCTTCAGCCTCCATAGCGACGAGCCTTTGATACTGGTGCGAGGGGGAAATGGAGGGACGGACCGTTTGCGGATCGGGACGGGACGGGGGATGCTCCTGGAGAGGGTGGGGGAGTAGAAAGATCGCCCGCGAGCTGGCGACTCAACTCGGCTGAGATCAGGAACGAACACAATGGAACTGATCATAGAATCGACCTTGACCTGCCCGGAGTGTGAGCCAGATTATCGAGATGATGCCCACGGATGTTTGCCAAAGGAGCCCCAGTGATCGGTAAGGCGATTCTGTCCGTCATCGGAGGCGTGACCGCAGCCGCGGCTTCGGCCCTGTGTTGTGTGGGGCCACTGCTAGCCGTTACTGTAGGTGTCTCGAGCGCCGGTCTCTCGGCGACTTTCGAGCCTCTGCGACCGTACTTACTCGGTGCCACCACTCTCTTTCTGGTAGGAGGTTTCTATCAGTTGCACAGAGAGGAAGAGAGGGCGTGCGAGCCTGACGCCGTATGCGCGGACGTATCCGTAAGACGCCGCATGAAGATCATCCTGTGGGCCGCGACCGCACTGGCCGTGGTTTTTGCCTCGTATCCACGCTGGTCGGGATGGATTTTCTGACACTGGAGACTAAATGACGAAGCTTCAGTGGGCAGGTGTGGGACTTGCCTTGGGGCTTGGAGTGCTGGCCCAGATTCCCTGGCACAGTCATATCTCGCATCCCGAACACACGATAGGGACACCGCACGAGTTTGACGCGACCGCCGAGCCCGCCGTCGCAACCAACGGTAGGGTGACGCTGGCGGTTAGCGGCATGACCTGAACTGGGTGCTCAGCTGCGGCCCGTGTGGTTCTGCAACGTATTCCCGGAGTCGAACGAGCCGACGTGTCTTTCGCAACAGGTCTTGCGGTAGTGCTTTACGACCCCGCCGTGACCACACCCGACGAGCTGTGTGCAGAGCTGGAGAGAATGACCGGCTTTGCAGCGACGGTCGTCCAAGCAAACGGCGAACGAGACTCAGTCCCGCGAACTTAGTGAACCCGTCGCACGGAAGATGAATTGAGGAAGCTGTGAAATCAGCAGGTACGCTCCAGGCGCTTATCGCTATCTGTGTCACCCTGGCGGTGACCGGTGTAACGGCCCAAAAACTCGCCGCGCAAGATGCACCTGCGCCACCCGACTACATCGTAACCGTGCGTTCGGCGCACGCCTTCGACGAAACGGTTGACATGCTCAAGAGCGCGATCGAAGAGCAGAACCTCATGGTAATACATGAAATCAACCCGCAGCAGATGCTCCGCATGGTTGGCGTCAGGACGGGTGGAATGAGGCAGATACTCTTCTTCCATCCCAGGTACATGAGGCAGATACTGGAAACGGACCGCAACGCCGGCATCGAACCGCCACTCAAAGTCCTCGCAATGGAAGCGCCCGACGGATCAGTGATGGTCAGGTATGTCGATCCTGTGTATCAGTTCGGACGGTACACTGGCCTGGACGAGATCGCGGTTGAGCTTAAGGGGATTGTCGAGGCGATAGTTGCAGTAGTCCAGTAGTGGCTGAACCACTCCTGCGCGATAAGCGCCGCGCTGGACTGATACTTCTTGCTCTCTTCGCTGGTGGGGCAGTACCGATCCAGCTAGTTACCCTATCGTTTGGCTACGCGCAATACGTGCAGAACGTAGGCATGGGGCCGCGGGTGATTTCCGTGGCGCACGAATTCGCAGTGTGGTACATCCCTCTCATCTACCTGCCGGCAATGGCGGTGCTTGCCACGGTCGCCTTGTACAGCCGACGCCGCTACCCCGACCTCTTTCGCCGCATCGCTGTCGGGTTGGGTATGGGAGCCGTGGCAACCATCGCCCTCGACGCCGTGCGTCAGGCCGGGGTGATACACGGCTGGCTGCCGGCGGACACATTCGTGATGTTCGGGAAAATGGCGACAGGCAGTCGCAGCTTTGCTGTGTTCTATCCAGCGGGAATCGTGGTCCACTATCTCAACGGAGCGAACTTCGGCCTGTTCTACGCCTTTATGTGGGGCAAGCGGCGCTCGTATGC
>JACZUR010000229.1 GCA_022573095.1 Gemmatimonadota bacterium
GTTCTTCCGGCTTCCGGTGAGAGAATTTCCGGATGTCGACGCACCTGTCGTCTCGGTGACGACTATCCTGCGGGGAGCCAATCCGCGCGTCATGGAGTCTACGGTTACGGAAGTGCTCGAGGAGGAGTTGAGCACTATTCCGGGCCTTCGCACCCTCACGAGCACCAGCGGGGAGGAGTCCAGCACCATCGTTCTCGAGTTCACTCTCGACCGTGACCTCGAGGCAGCCGCACAAGACGTTCGCGACAAGGTGTCCCGCGTCAGAGGGAGATTGCCACAGGAAATCGAAGAGCCGGTCGTCGCAAAGCAAGACGCCGACGCCAACCCCTTTTTCTGGCTCGCACTTCATGGCGCCAATTATGACCTACTGCAGCTATCAGATATCGCGGACAGAATCGTCAAGCCAAGACTTCAGACCATCGATGGAGTAGGACGCGCAATCATCTTTGGTGAACGCCGCTATTCAATGCGGATCTGGCTTTCGGCTACTCAGCTGGCCGCCCATGACCTTACCGTGCAAGACGTTCAGGCCGCCGTTCGGAGTCGCAATGTAGAAATTCCAGCCGGACGCATCGAATCCGAGCGACGCGAATTCACTGTTAGATCACTCGGCGAACTCAAGACACCCGAAGAATTTAGCAACCTCACGGTATCCAACCGCGACGGCCAGCTCGTGCGCCTCAGTGACGTTGCGCAGGTCGAGCTTGGACCGGCCAATGACCGTTCGACCCTCCGTTTTCGAGGCATCTCGGCGGTCGCATTGGAGTGGTAAGACAGTCCCGTGCAAACTTAATCCAGATTTCTGACAACATAATCTCGGAGCTGCCCCAGGTGCGGGAGGCGCTTCCGCCCGGAGTTTCGCTCGATGTAGCGTACGACGGCGCGACTTTCGTGAGACGCTCGATACAGGAGGCGCAAGAAACTCTCGTACTTGCAGCGATACTCGTAGTCGCCATCATCTTTATCTTTCTCCGCAATCTGAGAGCCACTATCATTCCCGGCTTGGCGATTCCGACGTCTATCACCGCCGCGTTCGGACTCTTGTTCTTTCTCGGATTCACCATCAACAACCTCACGTTGCTCGCTCTCATACTGGCGATGGGAATCGTTGTAGACGATGCGATCATCGTAATGGAAAACGCCTACAGGCATCAGGAACAACTCGGTGAAGACCCGAAGTCAGCCGCTATCAATGGAACGCGCGAGATCGCCTTCGCCGTTATCGCAACAACGGTTGCTCTGGTTGCAGTCTTTTCGCCGCTTGCTTTTCTCACGGGCACAACCGGCCGGCTTTTCAATGAATTCGGAATTGCGCTCGCGGGGGCCGTGGTCATCTCCAGTTTCGTCGCCCTGACACTCACACCGATGCTCTGCGCAAAGATTCTCAGGGTACCCAAGAGCCACGGTCCTGTTTACCAGCTGCTAGAGAGAGGTTTTGTTGCGATTGCGGATCGTTACGAAACCACGTTGCACCTCGCCATGCGGCACCGAGCCATCGTCGTTGGGGGCGCCGTTGCAACCCTGGGCCTGGCGGCTCTGGTGTTCGGCAACCTAAAGCGCGAATTCATACCGCCGGAGGACCGGGGGTTCTTCATCTCTTTCGCCATTGCACCGGAGGGATCATCCCTCGAATACACCGACGGCTATCAGCGGCAGCTCGAGAACATTCTGGGCAACACGGAAGACATCGAGATGTACTTCAGCATCGTCGGATGGGGAGGCCGGGTGAACAGCGGCATCATGTTCGCCAGGCTGACCGACTGGGACGAGCGCGAACGTTCCGTACAGGACATCTTGCAGGAAGTACAGCCTCAATACTTCGCAATCCCCGGTGTAATGGCGTTCGCGAGCAATCCACCGGCCTTCGGCTTCAACAGTCCCGTTCAGTTTGTGGTAAGACACCCCGACCTCGAACAGCTCGGAACTACAATGGACGAGTTCGTAGCTAGAGCGCGGCAGATCCCCGGTCTGATCAACGTGGATACCGACCTCCGGGTTATAAAACCGGAACTCACTGTAGTATACGACCGCGATCGCGCCGAGGACCTCGGAGTTACCATTCGCGACCTTTCCGTAACTCTACAGACCATGCTTGGTGGTCGGCGCATTAGTACATTCACGCGCCAGAACAAGATCTACGACGTGATCGCCCAACTCCTTCCGGAGGAGCGTGCAACACCGAGCGACATGTCTGGTCTATACGTTCGTGGGCGTGATGGCAGCTTGGTGACGCTCGACGCCGTGACAAGCATAACCGAGGGGGTCGGGCCACGCCAGCTAAACAGATTTGGACGAGTGCCGGCGTTTACGCTGTCGGCCAGTCTCGCACCTGGATTTACGCTGGGTGAGGCGATCGATTCACTCAATGCTGTTTCTGATGAGATCTTGCCCGCGGGCGGTAGCACAGCCCTGGCGGGTGAGTCGCGTGAACTCGAAGAGAGCGGCACAGCTCTCTATTTTGTGTTCGCTCTCGCGCTCGTCGTGGTGTTCATGGTGCTCGCGGCACAGTTCGAATCGCTGATACACCCCTTCACGGTGTTGCTCTCTGTTCCGTTAGCGGTGACCGGGGCTCTGGTTGCGCTGCTAATTACCGGCTCGACATTGAATCTCTACAGTCAGATAGGAATGATTCTGTTGATCGGAATCGTGACGAAGAACTCAATACTACTCGTCGAATATGCGAACCAGCTAAAGAAAAAGGGACTGAGTACGGTGGATGCGATGCTACAATCCGGCAAGATCCGTCTCCGACCCATCCTCATGACCTCGGTCGCTACCCTGATTGCTACTGCTCCGATCGCCCTCGGCCTCGGAGCCGGATCCATCAGCAGAAGACCGCTGGGCTACGCCATTGTGGGTGGACTCTTATTTTCTACAGTTCTGACGCTCTATCTCGTACCAGTTGCCTATGTACTTCTCGATGCTCTGAAAGCTAAAGTGTTCAAACCTCATCTCGAAACGACGAAGCTGGAGCCGGTGGAGGCAAGATGAGTTTCGTACTTGCCACCGTGCTACTATCAGGACTGCTCCAGCACCAAGCGAACGACTTCGATAGACAGTCCATCGAGCAGATTACTCTGGAAGACGCGCTCAGTCGCGCGGTACAGCTGGACCCGAATTATGTAGCCGCACTGGGCCGTATCAACGACGCCGAGTGGGTTCGCCGGTCGGCCCAGTTAGTGTTCATTCTACCTTCGATCACGATGCAGACGAGCGCAACGAAGTTCTCAACCGAGTTCTTCAACATCGGCACCGGCGCACTTGCAAGCCAGATCGTCGACGCGCGTGTGGACCTCAATTATTCTCTGTTCCGCGGTGGCAGTAAGTTTGCGGATTTGCGGCGCGCGAGCGCCGAGCTGGAAGCGGCGGGAGCCAGCGAGGTGCGAGAACGGTTTACCGTGGCGCTCCTTACTGAGTCAGCCTATTACGATGTTCTAGCGGAACGCGAACTCACCGTGGTGGCGGAAGAGCGGAGGAGGCGCGCGGAGGAGCAGCTGGATATCGCAAGAGCCCGGGTACTTGCCGGAGCTGCGGTACAAACCGATTCCTTGCAGCTCCTGCTCGAACTCACTCGAGCACGCGTGAACCTCCTGAGACAACGCTCAATTCTGAGAGTTGCCCGACTCGAGCTGGGGCGGCGGGTTGGTCTAGCGGCGGAGG
>JACZUR010000230.1 GCA_022573095.1 Gemmatimonadota bacterium
CCTCAGCCTCAGAGGCGGCCTTCTCGCGGCGCTCCTTCAGCAACTCTGCCCCTTGTCGAGCAAAATATTCTTCTTCGTTCTGACTAGGTCTATCAGCCATCGTTAAGTTCTCACTGTCGGGTGCCCCTTGGGTGGAGGCCTGAGCTGGGCAACCTGGTATCCATTAATTATACACAATTTTCTCAGCCACGATTTCGGTTCACCTGCCAGGATCGCCTCCACCTTCGATGTACGACCCAGCATACGTGATAACACACATTACCTCGTAGCGGGAGTGATATCCACAGTCCACTCCGGTGACTGTGTACGCAGGCTCGAATATCGTCGTCCGATGTCCGCGCCCCGGGACTCCGTCATCAACGATGAGCTGCATAACCACCTGGCGGGCCTCATCGGAGCCATACGAAATATTTTCAGCAACGCCAACCTGCCACTGTCCATATCGGTTGATGCGCTCCCACGGCTGGCTTCGGTCCGAACCCACATGTCCTGTCTGCCCCGTGGGGCCCTGCTCATGCACGTGATCACGCGCTCCCATCGACATTCCCCTGGATACGGAAAGCGGACTTACCTCGTCAACGTCGCGCAAGAACGCGATTGCCTCGCGCACGGCTCTAGCTCCTTCGTTCGTCTGGATGGCGATCCGTCCGGGACGCTCGAACAGATTCCCCCTAAAATGTCGGACCAGTTCCTCCAAGAAGGATGCGTACCGGCGAGGTTTGGTTCTGGCGAGATTCTGTTCTCGTAAAATTTCGTTCTCGAGTTCATCGAGGTATGCGATCCGCTCCCAATCTTCTTCGAACCGTCCGCCTTCAGCGGGCTCGTCCCCCTTCGACCCAACCGGAAGCCCTCCCTTGCCCGACTGGGCGCTCGCAACCCCAGCCCACGCCAGTAACCCAACCAGCGTTACAATCCTAAACAACATGCTCGCCTTCAGTTGCTGTGAGCTGTGAAAACAAATCCGATATCCTTGCCGTGACGGCTCCCGTCTCTCCGCATCCCACCGAGCGCCCATCCACCTCAACTACGGGCACTATCTCTCCCATGGTCCCGGTGCAAAACACCTCCGCTGCGCTATGAATCTCGGAGAGCGTAATGTCCCGCACCTCGCAAGGGATGCCTTCCCTGCTGCAAATTTCCAGCACTACCGCCCGCGTTATTCCTTCCGGACAAGCGACAGTTCGCGATGTACAGATTACCCCGTCGATCACCACGAAGACGTGTGTGGCATTCGTTTCAGCCACGAATCCGCGGGTGTCGAGCATCAACGCGTCATCGGCGCCAGCTGCATTCGCCTCGATCTTTGCCAAGATAGAAGGAATCAGGTTGCAGGAATGAATTTTTTGGTCGAGGCAGTCAGCAGGGGCTCGGCGGTACGACGAGGTTATCAGGGTGACTCCGGATGACCCGTAGACCGGAGGCTTGTGTTCGGCTAAGACAATGAGCGTTGGGCCCACCGTGTTTAGCCTGGGATCCATGCCAGACGTGATCTTGACGCCGCGGGTCAGCGTGAGCCTGATATGAACGCCATCGGTCATTTCGTTCGCCGTTAACGTCCTGCGGATCTCAATGACGATCTCCTCGTCGGATGGGATCGATTCGAAAGCGAGAGCTCGGGCAGAGTTTCGGAGTCTGCTAAGGTGTTCCCGCAACCTGAAGATGCGTCCGGAGTAGAGTCGCAGACCCTCCCAGACGCCGTCCCCACCCTGAACGGCGGAGTCGAAGGGACTAATGCCTGCCTTATCTCGATGAACGAGATCCCCGTTTATGTTGACCACAATGTCCTTGTTACGATCGTCAAATCGTTGTAACACTTGGGCGCCTCACTTCACTCTCAACCGATGTTCGTAAAGACGTTCGTAGAGACCCCGACACTCTGCGAGAAGCCCCGAGAAACGCGGAGGAACCCGCGCCAACTTGTGACTGTACTTTGCAAACCCGGAAGACTTCCACACCTTTTCGTACCAGTACTTACCCCAAACGCCGTCGGTGTCGCGAACTCCCGACTCCCACGTCAGCATCGCTGGAGAGAAATCTACCCCGAGGGAGTCGCACAAAAGCTTCAGCAGTCGTTCCGGATTCTCCAGAACGTCTCGGGCATCCAGCACCGGCGGTGTCCGTCCCGTGCGCTGCCTCTCTTTGTCGAAAAGATCCACCTGCTGCGGCAGACCCGTTTCGGCAAGGCCCGGATTCGGTAAGACTCTTGTCAACGAAGTGATCATCTCCGACGGTTCCCGTATCAGAAAGCAGTTCGTGAGCGAATCGATCCAGTTCAGGTCCATGCCGGGCAGAAGATGGTGAGCCATATGCTTCTGGTAAAATACCGACTTGCCCGGCGGGAGCGGTCCCAGAAGCCAGTGGACCACCTTTTCAAGATTCACTTCATGGTGCGCCACCACCTCCGAGGCGCCGGGGTGATCGGCTCCAGAGGCCAGCAGGTAATGAGCATACAGCGGTTCGTCGCACACTATCGTATCGGAACGACTTCCCCAACTTCTCATCACCGCGGTCGATATATTCCGCGGACCCGACCACATCGCTACACGCGTTATATCGGTCACTGAAAGCCAGCACCCTTAACGGAGCTCTCGTTGCACCTCATATGACCGGCCAGCAGTTGCAAGAAGACGGCATACTGAAGGTGTCGTATCTAGCGCAGAGTACTGTGCCGATTCTGCTCTAAAGACCCGAAAACTCTAGCTCCCCCGCTGCTGCGCGGTTGATGAGATAGGCAAGTCTTACTCCGGCCTGCTTGATCCTCAGCCGGGAGAGTTGCAGCGCCTGCTGATAGTAATCCTCGGTGACGCCCTCTTCTCCGAAATCGTAGATCATGTCTTCTACTATGCGGTAAGACGCGTTCGTCCATCCAAGAACATCCATGTCCTCCCATTCTCGAGCTTCAGCGTCGCTGATTTCCTCGTTCAGCGAGACAGCAGTGTCGGGCCACCGGAGTCCCGCCCGCTCGAGTATCGAATAGTCCCAGACAGAGTGAAGATTAACGGCGTACCCGTTGAGCGAATCCGCGCCGAAGAACCTGAGTCTGATGCTGTTGCCGCCACGATCCTCTGGTCGGCCGGCGTGCAGCGGCTGATGAATGTCACCGACGAAATGGCCCAAGAACTTCAGTGCCTCCAAGCGCACCTCGCTACTGCTGGACCGATCCTGCAACGCGAGAGCATAATGTGGTATCGCCCACGTCACGCACAGGGCCTCCGTATCTCCGCAGTCCCGGCTCATCTCGAAGCCTGCTGCTCCGGTAGGTATATTCACGTAGTGATAGGCTCTCGAGTAAGCATGAGTCGAGCGCTTGACTCGATCCGCCCAGAGGCACGACTCGGCGAAACTTGCCGCAGAGTCATTGCTCAGAAGTGCAGCGGCAAGTTCCCGCCCGCCGTCGTCCAGTCGGCGCCAGGCGATTTCGCAGACCACCTTGTGCGCCTCAGAGCTCCAGACATTTGGCTCGGGTTCACCACCGGTCAATACAGCTGCCACAAGAGTTATCAGATAATTCATTGGTAGAGACTCTTAAACGGGATCACATACTTCAGGGCGGTTTGCCAATTTTACGCCGATGATCGCCCACGATTAGTGCGGGGCGGGCCCGCCGCCGACCGTCATGCGCTGGTCTGACCGCCAACACCGAAGACCATGCTTAAT
>JACZUR010000231.1 GCA_022573095.1 Gemmatimonadota bacterium
GCTGTGGAGGCTCGGGCGCGGCGGCCGGAAGCCGGGTGGAGATGTGCTCTGAGTGTTCGGGAAGGGGATCGATCAGCTTCGGTCAGGGTGGTTTCGCCGTTAACCGTCCCTGTCCCCAATGCCGTGGGAAAGGGAAGACGGCCAAGAAACCCTGTGGGAAGTGCAATGGTGGCGGGGAGATAAGGGTCGATAAACGCATAATGATCGCGGTGCCTCCGGGCGCTGATGTAGGTCAGCAGGTGAGGTTGAAGGGTCAGGGGCAAAGGAGCGGTACGGGCGGGCGGGCCGGTGATGTTCTGGTGACGTTTCGCGTTAAGCCCGACAGGTTCTTGAAGCGCGACGGCCTCGATATTGTGTGCAAGATTCCCATCAACTTGGCTCAGGCAGTATTTGGAACCAAGGTCAAAGTCAGAACGGTGGAGGGAAACCGAGTTGTGCTCAAGGTACCGGGGGGAACTCAGTCTGGGCGCAAGTTTCGTCTCAAGGGTATGGGGATATCGAAGAATGGAAAACGCGGAGATCAGCTGGTAGAGATGGAAGTCAAGATTCCCGTGAAGCTCACGAAGGAACAGCGCAAGCTGATGGAGCAGTTTGCCGAGTCTGCTAAACTCGGATATTGATCTAAGGACCCAGCCAATTCACGGCGCTATCGGGTTCTAAATCTCCCAGGCGCCTCACTTTGAATGTCGCGTGTTGTCCCCGCGGCGACCACCTCACTACTTCGCCGCTAACCGGTGAAAAGCTGTAGACCAGGAAATCGTTGGTTCTGTCGATTCCCGCCAGGAAATGGGGCCGCCCGTTGGCGTCAACGGCTATATCGCTCACGTACGCCGTCTGGCGCCACGGCCACTCGACTCTCCATCGGATTTTTCCAAAGGCGTTGTAGAGCGTTATGTATTTGTCCGGAACGGCGTGAATTACTCCCCCGGCAAGAGACGCCAAGAGTCCCGTCTTGGCAACATCCACTTCCGTGACTGCAAACGTCGAGGTGCTGTCGCCGTCTAGAACCATCAAGTTTCCCTCTGAGCCTTCCAGTACGATTCGTCCGTCGGGCAAGACAGCAAACTGGTGACGTGTTGACTCTGTAATGGATAGGTCGATCCGCCGCTCCAGTGAGCCGTCTGCGTCAATCACGACTATCGACGAGTTTCCTTCATCGAAGTCCGATACATACCAGCGATTATTGGATGACTCAACGTGAACTGGGCTGCTGAGGAAGTTGGTGCCCAGAGTATCGATAACATTCGTGGTGCGATTTCTCACCAGCACCGCAGGTGGTCTGGAAATAGCGAAGGCCACAATACTGTCGCCCTGGGTGGCGACCGCACGCCCGTCGACGAATATCGGTTGCACCGCTGCGTTCGACTCTCCGCAACCACATACGAAAGGTGCGACGACCGCCAACAATAGGCGATTAGAAACGAGCATCCGCACCATCATCCAGCCAGACGGACCTCTCGGTCGCGCCAGAGTACTGTTCTTCGGGTAATCATGTAGTACGCCGCGACCAGTGTCGCCAAAAATATCAGCCATGCAGCTACCGGATAAAAGATCAGGTATCGCGCATTGTATTCGAGCGAGGCACCTGCAGCGAACACAGAGGCAATCGGAATCATGTATCCGGTAAGTCCGACCAACGCGACTGCGACTTCGCCGGCAAGGCTCCCCGTGACGACCAACCCGAGTGGCATGCTGATTGCCGAACAAAAGAAGAACGCATTGAAAACTGCTAGCCACGGGCGCCCCTTGGCTCCTCCCAATAGGAAAGAAATATTCTTTGCAAGACCGTAGAGCAGGCTTTTGGCACCGTAGTACATGCGTACCTCGGCCGCGTCGAATCCCTCGAAGGCTCGGAAGGGGAGCTTGGCGCGTTTCATAGCCTTGCCGAAGGCGATGTCGTCGATCACCTCTGTTTTTACGCACGAGTGGCCGCCAACGGTCCCGTATGCGTCGCGACTTACGAGTATGAAAGCACCGGCTGCAAAACCGCCTCCCCCATGGGGCGTATTAGCTGTATCGGGCCGGAGCGCGGCGATAGCGAGAGGAAGCAACGGTACCATCCCGGACTCCGACCATGACATGGATATGAACTTAGGTATGAATGTCAGCCCGGCGAGGCCACGTGCTTGCGCAGTTTGAATAGCGCGGCTGATAGTGTGTTCATGCAGAATTATGTCGGCGTCTACAAACACGAGCCATTCACCTCGCGCCGCATCCGTTCCGTGGGACTGAGCGCTTGGCTTCCCGAGCCAGCCATCGCGAAGCGGCGGTGAGTGAAGGATGCTAACTCTGGGGTCTTCGTCTGCAATTTTATCAAGGATCGATGCTGTTTTGTCAGTGGAATGGTCGTCAACGACAATCACCTCCATGTTCCCATAGCTCTGCGCGAGTATAGATCTGACGCCGCGCTCCACAGCTTTCTCCTCGTTCCGGGCAGGGACGATTACCGATACTAAGTCTCCTAATTCATCGAGAGAATCTTCTACAAACGGCGGAAGTCTTGGGATGCGGCTCGCTATACGCGAAGCAAACAGCAGCAAGCCGATCCAACACGTGATCCACAGTAGTCCGACAAATATCACTGTCCCCGCTCCGTCAGGCGTCTTCTGCGGTTCCACCTCTCCACGCGGCCGGACTCCCCGACATACCCGTTAGCAAGCCAACCGGTGACGCTCAATATGATTGACGCTGCGACCGCGGATCCCAGGCCGGCGATATGAAACGTCGGCATCAGAGCCGCGACCATCATGAGCATCATGCCGTTGATGACCAGTAGGAATAGGCCGAGGCTCAGCAGTGTAATCGGCAGCGTCAGTATTACGACGAGTGGTCGTACGAAGGCGTTGGTGACCCCCAGCAGAAAGGCAGCCAGCCACAGTGATATCACTTCCTCGAAACGTATCCCCGCGAGAACGGCGTCGGCTATCCAGAGTCCGAAGGCGGTGATGAAAGTTCGTACGAGAAACCCCTTCATGATCGGCACCGACCCGGCCTACAGCACAGTTTCATGCTGCGTCAAACGACATTGCATCTCGAAACGCGATATTGCTCTGCAGTGTTTTGTGGACCGGGCAGCGCACGGCGATCTGTGTGAGGCGTTCTTTCTGGTGTTCGGTCAGTTCGGCGTCGATCTCAACCTGGCTGTGAATTCTGTCGACAAAACCGGACGTATCGTCGTCGCACTCCTCGCAATCGTGCGCATGAACGCGGTCGTGTTCGCACGTAACAGAAACTTTGCGGAGCTCGATGTTCTTGTGCTTGCAGTAGAGCGAAATCGTGATGCACGTGCAAGACGCAAGCGCTCCAAGTAGCAGATCGTACGGATTTGGGGCAGAATCGGTACCGAGGTCGAGCGGCTCGTCTGCCAGCCACTCGTGCCGGCCGTTGCTCATTCTAACTGTTGTTAATCCTGTACTGTCCGCTGTTACGGTTACCATGGAGTCATCCCTTTCAACATCCTATCGTATTATTCCGCCACCGAGAAGTCGATCGCCGTCGTAGAGGACGCCGGATTGTCCCGGAGTGATGGCTTTCGCGCTCCGCTTCAAGTCCAACTCTATCGTCGTGCCGATCGAGTCAACCACCGCCGGTACAGCTGTCGAACGGTACCTAATTTGCACTTCGCACCGGCTTCCGGGCGTCAGCG
>JACZUR010000232.1 GCA_022573095.1 Gemmatimonadota bacterium
CGTACTCTCTATTCACGCCCAGAATGTTGAGTTCTGACGAACCCCTCGACGTCTCTTGATCGCTACTCTGGACCACGGGACCGGGCCCAATGCCGTCAGCGCAGGCAGTGATCAGGCACATCGCGAGTAGGGGTTTCAATGTTGTGGGTCGAAACATGTTTAGCCTCCTCCCGTGCTTGTGACTGCTCCCTCATCTAACAGACGCCGTAGGCGTCTTCGAGATATCGCTAGACGACGAGCAGCTTCGCTCCTGTTTCCCGCGCACAGAGCAACCGTGGCTTTAACCGCAGCGACGTTGATCCGATCGAGCTCGGCTGGGAATGGAATCACCGCCTCCTTCGCGGTGGTGGTAGCCGATGAACGCAACAACTCTTCGGGGTCTAGTTCTCCAGGTGGCGACAATAGCAGTGCTCTCTCAACTGCATTCTTGAGTTCGCGGACGTTTCCCGGCCAATGATATTTCAGCAGCGCTTGCCTTACTTCATTAGTCAATTTGGGGACGGGCAATCCGTTTTGTTTGGCAATCCGCTCTAGGGCCTCCGCCGCGATCACAAGGACGTCCTCCTCGCGCTCCCTCAGCGGGGGAAGATTCAAGGTGATCACGCTGAGCCGGTAGAAAAGGTCCTCTCTGAACGAGCCCTGTGCGACTGATTCACGCAGATCCTCATTGGTAGCGGCGATTATTCTCACATCTATCTTGCGAACCTTCGTACCACCTACCCGACGCACCTGCTTATCATCCAGGATCCTGAGAAGCTTTGGCTGGAGAGCAAGCGGCACAGTCCCGATCTCATCAAGGAAGAGTGTGCCACCGTCGGCGGCCTCGAAGAGGCCGAGTTTTGCAGCATGTGCGCCGGTAAACGCCCCGCGCTCGTGCCCGAAAAGCTCGGATTCGATGAGGTTCTCGGGGAGGGCGGAGCAATTCATGGCTACAAATGGGTGAGCCCTGCGCGGACCACCGTCGTGAATCGCCCGGGCGAGAAGTTCTTTACCAGTACCGGTCTCGCCGCTAAGCAGAATAGTTGTGTCCGGGTGTGAGAGTATTTTAGCCGCCCGATCCAACACCGCCTTGATGGCCGGACTCTCGCCTGTGATTGAAGCGAACTGTCTGCCGCGTTTCGCAGAACGCTTTGGCCTCGTCCGGCGCAGCTCGACGCGGCGGCGCCTGACGGCGGACTCCAACGCGTTGCGCAGGATTTCCAAATCCTCGGGAAGAGCGAAGTAATCGGTGGCCCCGCGACCGACAATCTGTGTAGCCGTCCGTCGGGCGCTGTCAGATCCAACAACAAACACGGGTACGTTGGGAGGAGTCTTATGACTGTCGAGCCAATCCAGCGTTTCTTTCTCGACCCCGCCAGCGGCGAGCACCAGAGCAGCAGCCTCCCGATGCAACTCCTGGCTGTTCTTGTCCAGGAAGGAACAGCCGGTCGATCCAATGTCTGCAGCCAGCGGTTCCCAGATCTGGGAGAATGACTCCGAAAATTTCACAACATCAAGCCGTATCTCATCCATTGGCTATCTCATGCAGGATATGTACCCGCCCTCGTGTTCCTACTAACCGGCTGTTGACCAACTACTTAGCCGAGACGGGCTGAGCAGCTAACTGGTTCAATTCGGACCATCCGGGGCGATCTGACCCATCCGATGCCATCGCGGGGACACGCCAGAGGCTTCCCGGCGCTACCTATGCTACCATTCGTACCATGCGAAGTCTGTGATCTGGGTCATCTCGAACCAGTCTGACCAGCATTGTCCCACCAGCGATCGCAATCCCACATCGCATAACCTTATGTCATACAAATAGTTGTGAGGAAATCGCTGGAATGGCATCGGACTTGCAGCTCTTCGGTCGTGGAGCGAAACCCAAGCTGCTACTGGTGCAGGGTGACTCATGTCGGACAGAGATGTGTTGCGGGTTGCGCTTCGCCACGGACGAAGTGCAGGGGGGGCGAATGACACCAATCACATTCTCTGCGGCTGCAGACCGAGTCCTCGCCGACTGGGACATCGAGTTGGAGGCAGGCGACAGCTGGCTGCGACGTGAGCGCGGTGTGTCACTTTTTCCCGAGTGCGATACGGGGTCCTTCCCGCAGATTGCTCCGTCCTGGAACGACCCGTGGCGCTTGCAGCATCTGGCTGCATATGGTACTTGCGAAGTCTTGCCCCATCCGGCGCTCCGCCCCAGCGATGGAGCAATGGGTTTCCCGCGTAGACAGTCGACCGCGAACCCCGACGTCGGCGAGAAGCTACTCCTAGGGGCGCTCCATGCACTCCACGAGGCGCTCGACGCGAAAGACAGTTACACGAGTCACCACTCACTGCGTGTTAGCGCATACGCTGGAACGATTGCTCGGAAGTTGAAGCTTACAGACAGAGAAGTTTCAAACGTGGGTCTGGGCGCCAGGCTGCACGACGTCGGCAAGATGAGCATCGACTCCGCCCTGGTAAAGAAGCCAGGCGTGCTAGCACCCGAAGAGCGCACCGATATGGAGTGCCACGCCGAGTACGGCTACCGGATTCTCTCGCACTCGAACCGCCTGGAAATGGCTGCTGAGCTCGCCCTCGCCCATCATGAAAAGTGGGACGGCTCGGGGTATCCCAAGGGCCTGGCCCGGGAAGATATTCCACTGGCGGGGCGCATTTTGGCCCTGGGCGATGTCTACGACGCGCTGGCGGATAAATATCTGGCGATTGGCTGCTCCTGTGTTTCGCCGAACGATCAGCGCCTGAAAATGCTCAGCCAGATGGTGGAGGAATATCAGGTCGATGGCGTAGTTGATGTGATTTTGCAGGCGTGCCATACCTACGCGGTGGAATCGCTGGCGATTAAACGTCATGTGCGCCAGCAGCACAACATTCCTTATATCGCTATTGAAACAGACTACTCCACCTCGGATGTCGGGCAGCTCAGTACCCGTGTCGCGGCCTTTATTGAGATGCTGTAAGGAGTGGCAGTGGCATATTCGATTGGCATTGATTCCGGCTCAACCGCCACCAAAGGGATCTTACTGGCAGACGGCGTGATTACGCGCCGTTTCCTCGTTCCAACCCCCTTTCGCCCGGCAACAGCAATTACTGAAGCCTGGGAAACTCTGCGCGAAGGGTTAGAGACAACGCCGTTTCTGACGCTCACCGGCTACGGGCGGCAACTGGTGGATTTTGCCGATAAACAGGTAACGGAAATCTCCTGTCACGGGCTGGGCGCACGGTTTCTTGCGCCAGCAACGCGCGCGGTAATCGACATCGGTGGTCAGGACAGCAAAGTGATTCAGCTTGATGATGACGGTAACCTGTGCGATTTCCTGATGAATGACAAATGCGCGGCGGGCACCGGGCGTTTCCTGGAGGTGATCTCGCGCACGCTTGGCACCAGCGTCGAGCAACTCGACAGCATTACCGAAAATGTCACGCCGCACGCCATCACGAGTATGTGCACAGTGTTTGCTGAATCAGAAGCGATCAGCCTGCGCTCAGCGGGCGTCGCGCCAGAAGCGATTCTCGCCGGAGTGATTAACGCGATGGCGCGGAGGAGTGCCAATTTCATTGCTCGTCTCTCCTGTGAAGCGCCGATTCTGTTTACTGGTGGCGTTAGTCATTGCCAGAAGTTTGCCCGG
>JACZUR010000233.1 GCA_022573095.1 Gemmatimonadota bacterium
TGAAGATGTTGGCCCCATTATCGGCGAAAGACTCGATATACCGTTCCGGTTCCTTCACCATGAGGTGCACGTCAAGCGTCAGATCGGTGACCTGGCGTAATGCCTCAAGAATTTTCTGGCCGAAAGTGATATTTGGAACGAAGTTGCCGTCCATGACGTCGACGTGAATCCAGTCGGCGCCGCCGGCTGCTACAGCAGAAACATCATCTCGAAGCTTTGTCAGATCGGCGCTGAGGATGCTTGCGGCTATTCGCACTGTCATCTTCCACCTCGCGGTATCACCACATCGACTACCGTCCCGGGTGAAGCCAGAGTGCCGGCGTTAGGGTCTTGCCCGTACACAAGGCCCTCAGCCTCTGTGGGAAGCGGGCGAGGGGTTCTCACTCCCAGCTGAAGACCAGCGTCCTCTAGTACTACCCGGGCCGAGTCCGGCGTGATCCCTCTTACATCTGGTACAACGATGGTTGGGGCACCGTCACTGACGACCAACGTTATCCCGGTTCCAGGAACGAGGAATGATCCGGCAGCTGGGCGGGTGTTGACGGCGACACCTGGTGGCGCAGCGGTCTGGGCTCGTTCGACCCGTCGCAAAGTCAGTCCGGCGCCTTCAATCATTATTGTTGCCATTTCCAAATTATATCCGCTGACGTCCGGCAGCGGTACGCGCTGGGGACCCGTGCTGATCGTAAGTTCGATCTCCGATCCTTCGGCGGCGACCACTGCGAAGGGAGGTTCCTGCCACACTACGGTTCCGCGCGCTGCCGATGGGTGCGTTACCGATTCTACCGTTCGCGGGCTAAATCCCGCCGCATTCAACATCGCATTGGCGCTGCTCGTATCCATCCCGATAACCCGCGGGACACTCTTGTTCCGCACTATGAACGGTGCCGGGAAGACGAACAGGGCGGCAAACAGGTACCCAATAAGAAACGTCAACCCAAGAAGACCGGTTCCCACTGCAAGAAGATGTTTCCCCGCGAACTGTTCAGGAATGCTCAAGAATCTTGCGATTCTTAGCCCCCAGCCGGCTTTGCTGAAACTCCTCCGAACTTTCATTATGAGCGCACTATTTTGGCTGCGTACCCTCCGTCACCGTTGGGTCCTGGAAACCTAAACAGGTCGGATTTGACTCGCGCAAACTGTGCATGTGATCGAAGAAAGTTATCAATCTGAGCCGTGTTCTCCTCGTCTTCAATAGAACAGGTTGAATAAACGATGCATCCGCCGGGGCGAACCACCGGCCAGGTTGCCTGGAGCAACCGCTCCTGCTGTCTGATCAGCGCCTCGATCCGTTTGGGATTGAGCTGCCATCTCGCGTCGGGATGTCTTGCCATCACTCCGGTGCCTGAGCAGGGGACATCCAGAAAGAGGACGTCTACTGACTGCTCACGAAAGGGATGAGCTTCGGCGTCCGCTATCATGAGCTCCACATCGGCCGACGTTCGATAAATTGTTTCTCTGAGTTGTTTGAATCGTGGCTGTGAAGCATCCGTCGCTATAACCCGTGCACCCAATCTCGCCAGGCCAACGGTTTTGCCGCCGGGGGCCGCGCATGCGTCCCAGACGACGTCACCGGGAGACACTTCGGCAAACTCGATGATAAGAGCTTGGGTTGGGTCCTGAACAACAAACGCACCGTCGGCAAAACCGGGCAAGTCACCGACTCTAGTTTCTTTGGGAATGATTCCTGGCCCACCGGATGCAGTGTGGTACGTAACCGAATGTTGCTCCAGGAGGTCGCATAGTTCTTGCGCTGAAAGTTTTGCAGGCTGCAGTACTAGCTGCGGTTTCCGATTGTTGTGTTCCAGTAGTTCTCGGGTCTTGTCTCTACCAAAGGTCCGCTCCCATCGATCTATGAGCCACTGTGGGTGGGAGAACTGGTCGGCTAGCGAATCGGGAGGCGTGGCAAGTTCCTTTCGCTGCTGGAAGTTCCTGTGAAGTCGCCTTAGTACGGCATTTACCAACGAAGAACTCTTTGCTCCGACTGTTTTCTTTGCGAGTTCCACAGACGTATTTACAGCGGCATGCCCCGGAACCCTATCCAGTGTATCGATCTGATATGTGCCGATTCGCAGGATGTCCTTCAGATCGGCGGGCAGGCGCTCCCAAGGAGCTGTGACGAGTGGTTTGAGTTGCGAATCCAGCCTGGTGCGGTTTCGCAGGACACCAGCGGCAATCTCGTGAGCGAGCCGCCGTTCTGCGTCACCGAGACCGCTAAGTTCTGCATCTCGCGCACCACCGAAGGTGGCGCCGTGCCGCACTTTTCTCAGGATCTGGAGAGCGGCTCCCCGCGCGTCGCATGCATCGACCACGGTCGAGATCTAGCCGTCCAGCATACTGCTAGTCGGACTTGACGGAACGGCTACTTCTCGTCTCGGCATTCGGCCAGCTAGATAAGCTTCGCGTCCGGCCTCCACCGCACGGCCCATGGCACTACCCATGGCGACCGGATTCGACGCCTGGGCAATCGCTGTGTTCATCAGGATGCCGTCAACACCCTGCTCCATAGTAAGACACGCGTCCGAAGCGGTACCGACGCCGGCATCGACTACAACGGGTACTCGGAGCCTGCTCTTGATCGTCCGGATATTGTATGGGTTGATGAGACCTAGCCCGCTCCCGATTGGCGATGCGAGCGGCATCACTGCGGCGCATCCGACATCTTCGAGCCGAAGTGCGGTCACGAGGTCGTCGTTCGTATATGCCATCACCTGAAAGCCGTCGGACACGAGTTCCCTTGCCGCATCAGTAAGTCCGACTACGTTGGGCAGCAGCGTTTCGGAATCGCCGATCACCTCGAGCTTAATGAAGTTGTTGAACCCCGCTTCCCTGCCGAGTCGTGCGTAACGAATTGCGTCTTCGGCTGTGTAGCAACCCGCCGTGTTGGCAAGCAAGAAAAACTCTTCGGGATCTAGATGGTGCAGAATGCCTTCTTCGTTTGTTCGATTCAGGTCTACTCTTCGCACCGCTACGGTCACAACCTCTGCTCCGGATGCCTTGAGAGCGGCCAACATAGTTTCGTTGTCCGCGTACTTGCCGGTTCCGACCATCAGTCGCGACCTGAAGGAGCGTCCACCGATGACCATGGATTCGGTAGACTGCGTGGGTGCCGTGACAGTCATGATTGTCTCCTGCGCTAGCCTCCGCCCACGAAGTGCACTAGCTCGATGTGGTCCCCATCCCGAATGTTCGTATCTCCCAGTCGAGCGCGTCGCACGATCTCTCGATTTATTTCGACCACTACGGTTCTGGGATCAAGATCCAGGCCGCTCAAAAGCTCAAGGGCACTCTGGCCGTCTGCAATCGTTTGTTCTTCGCCGTTAACGACGATGCTGATATTCTCAGGCATCTGTATCTCTAGTTAAAGATAGCAAAATTGCGCTGGCTACCCTACCGGGGCGCGGGTTCTCCCAAAAGGAAGATATGACCGCCACGCCGTACGCTCCGGCTGCCGCGCAGGCGCTGGCCCGTTCCGAGTCGATTCCTCCAATTGCGATAATCTTTCCCGGTAAACTCGCGCTTATTGGGTCGAGGCCGATTCCAGCGCTATCCGGGTGCGATTGAGAAGGCCAAATCGGACCGAGAAACACATAGTCGGCCCCCTGCTCGAGCG
>JACZUR010000034.1 GCA_022573095.1 Gemmatimonadota bacterium
ACCCCATCCAACGTTATCGAGCCGACAGGAACGGTAGCCTCCGCAATCTCAGGCGCTACATCCACATCTATTACAACAGCGTCGTCTCGTAGCTCGCTCGCGACAACTCGGCCCACACAATCAACGTGTCCCAGCACAAAGTGCCCTCCCAACCGGTCACCCACCACAAGCGCGCGCTCCAGGTTCACCTTCTGACCCGGCTCGATGCTTCCAAACCGGGTTCTCCCTCGCGTCGTGGTGACGACTTCCACCTGGAACCCCGCATCAGTGACGTCGACTATGGTAAGGCAGGCACCATCGACGGCGATGCTTTCACCAGTCGCGAGGTCTTCATACGGCGCGTCGATCGTGAGGCCCATCCGTCCTTCACTCCGGGCAACATCTCGTACAACTCCCTGCGCCGTTACGATGCCGGTAAACATAATTCCTTATCTAAGACTAATAAGGTATCCTCTCCGAGGGTACGGCGCTCCGTTACTACCCAGGATTTTGCCTCGGACAGCGTGCCCGCGGAGAGGCCGCAAAAGGCGCGGACGCCGTCACCCAACCACTTAGGACTCTGAATCCAGTACATGCGGTCAACTAAGTCCGCCCGGAAGAGTTCTCCCGCGAAAGACGCTCCACCCTCGCACAGGACACTTGCGACACCTTGCTTTCGAAGATCCTCGAAAGCCCCTACCAGCGACTCCGCATGAGACCACTGAACGTGCCCATCGGGTCCCCGATCACCTTCAGAGAGACCCGTCTGCCCCACCTTTACCACGCCGGCAGGACCACGGCTAGGCGTGTTGAGCACTTTCAGATTGGCGTCGATCTGGCCTGACCGAGTAAATATCAGGCGCCTTGGCTGGTGGCGGGGAGTAATCTTACCGCGCACGGTAAGAGCAGGGTTATCTGCGCTGGCCGTCTTGCGGCCAACCGCAATTGCGTCGAAGCCGGCGCGCAGTTGCTGTACCCAGTTCCTGGCTTCGGAGCCCGATATCCATTTGGAATCTCCAGCCGAGTCTGCGATGTAACCGTCTATGGAGGTCGCGAGCTTAACGGCGACGAACGGGCGGCTCGGGCGGGTATGGTACCACAAGAAATGAGCGTTGAGAGCAGCGGCTTCTTCCGCCATCGCCCCGGCCTCAACATCGATTCCCGCATCGGCAAGAACCTGCCTCCCTCCTCCCGCCTCCGGGTTAGGATCCAGATTCGCAATCACTACTCGCGCGACGCCAGCGCTGATCAGTGCGTCAGTGCAGGGCGGCGTCTTGCCGTAATGCGAACACGGTTCGAGGTTGACGACACATGTAGAACCCAGCGCGTTAGCGCCCGCTATCTCGAGCGCCACGACCTCTGAGTGGGATCCGCCGAATTCAGCATAATGACCTTCGCCGACCATCACTCCATCCTTCAGGAGGACGGCACCCACGAGCGGAGACGGGCTCACCCTGCCCCAGCCCTTGCGGGCTAGCTCGAGACAGAGTTCCATGGCTTCGCGCTCGGTCACTGAGAATTTCCTATGCTATCGAGACGCCCTCACCGGAGACCACCTCTCCAACAACCCACGCATCGCCTGGCGCGGCGCTGCTGACCAGTTCCGGCACGACCGCCGCGGTGGCTACGGCGATCATGCCGACGCCCATATTGAACACTCGGAACATTTCGGAGGAGACAATCAAGCCCCCCTCTTCTAGAACCCGAAAGACGTTAGGCACCTCCCAGCTCGCACGGTCGATAATCGCACCACAGCCTTCAGGGAGAACTCGCGATAGATTCCCCTCGATACCACCGCCGGTAATATGAGCCAAACCATTGATCTTGCCGAGCAAAGGCGATATCACCGCGGCGTAACTGCGGTGTATTCGCAGCAGCTGTTCCGCTACCGTGTCGCCAGACTCTGGAAAAGGCGCGTCCAGTTCCAGCCGCATTTCTTCAAGCAGAACACGCCGTGCCAGTGTATATCCGTTAGTATGGAGGCCACTTGATGCATAGGCAACCAGTTGATCTCCGGGCGCGATCCGGTCTCCATGAATTGCCTGCTGCTCAGATACGACGCCGATTATAGTACCGGCCAGATCATAGTGGCCGGATTGATAAAGATCGGGAAGCTGTGCAGTTTCCCCGCCGGTTAAGACCATAGCATGAGCCTTGCAGCCGCGCGCTATGCCGGCGACAAGGTCCGTCGTGACTTGTTCGCCGATATCGTTGCCTGCGATGTAATCCTGAAACGCGAGCGCAGAGGCTCCATGGACGAGAACATCATTGACGCAGTGATTGACAAGATCTTCGCCAACGGTGTCGTTGCGGCTCGCTTGAATAGCTACAAGAACTTTCGTGCCGATACCATCGGTGCTCATCACGAGCAAGGGGTCGACGAGTCCCGCCGGCAAGCTAACCATTCCGCCGAATCCGCCTACAACACCCTTCGAGAGCTCCGTCCTGGTGGATGCCACAGCCGAGGCGATGCGTCGTTTGGTTAGGTCGGCCGCGTCGAGGTCTACACCCGACTCTCGGTACCGCTCGGCGGACGACATTGTACTAGACGTCGGCCATCTCGAAGCTAACGAGATCCGAGAACTGGTGCGCACGCTCATAAACCTGGTTGGCGTCGATCTCCCTGAGTTTGTCGACTGAGAACTTCTCCACCGCGAACGAACCCATGGTCGAACCTAGCACCATCGCACGCCTCAGATTTCCAGGCGAGGTATCGTCCGTTTTGGCAAGGTGCCCCATGAAGCCGCCCGCGAACGCATCGCCGGCCCCAGTGGGATCGAAAATCTCCTCGAGCGGAAATGCAGGAACGTAGAAGGTAGATTTTCCATCTACCAACACCGCCCCGTATTCCCCCTGTTTTATCACTACCATCCTGGGGCCGTGATCGAGGATCCATCGAGCCGCGCGGTGGATGTTCCAGTCACCTGACAGCTCACGCGCTTCTGCGTCGTTGACCATCAGAACATCGATTCTCTGGAGCAGATCGAGAAGCGTGTCGCGCTTACTCTGAATCCAATAGTTCATTGTATCACACGCGACGAGCGCGGGATCATCTATCTGATCGAGTACGCCGAGCTGGAGTTTCGGATCGATATTACCCAGAAAGATGTAGCGGCTGGAAGTCAGTTGTTGCGGGATGGTCGGCTCGAAATCAGCGAAAACACCTAGGCGCGTATCGAGTGTTTCCCTGTTCTGTAAGTCATAGGAATATTTGCCCTTCCATCGGAAGCTCTCACCATTCGCCTTTTCGAGCCCACTCAGATCGATACCATCCGCCGCCAGGGATTCGAGTTCGTGCATGGGGTAGTCGCTCCCAACCACTCCAACTATGCTCACCGGGTGAAGTAGCCGTGACGCACAACTGAAATAGACGGCGGATCCCCCAAGGGCGTCCGCGGTCGAGCCGAAGGGCGTTTCGATTGAATCCAGCGCAACACTTCCCACAACTAACAGGCTCATATCACATCCGTTCCGGGGCAGTGACCCCCAAGAGATTGAGGCCATTGGACAATACGATCTGCGCTGCCCTCGCCAGAATCATCCTTGCTCGTTCGAGATCAGCAGGGGATCCGATAACCCTATGGCGATGATACCATCCGTTGACCAGGCGGGCCAACTCGTCGAGATAAATTGTAACCCGGTAGGGTTCGAGTGTGTCGGCAGCTTTGACTAACATCTCTGGGTACAAGCCCAGGTGCTTCATTAGGGCCCGCTCATCCTCCTCAGTAAGAAGCGACAGATCGGCGCCCTCTAGATCTAGTTGTGTTGGATCGACCTCGGCTTTTCGAAAGATACCGGCCATTCGAGTGTGAGCATACTGGACATAGTAAACCGGGTTTTCATCCGACTGCTTCTTTGCAAGATCAACATCGAAGACGAATTGCGCGTCGCCGCGGCGTGTCAGGAAGAAGTATCTGGCAGCGTCAACTCCCGTCTCTTCAAACAGTGCTCGTAGAGTCACGAAGTCGCCGGTTCTTTTCGAAAACTTTACCTCGGAACCATCGCGCATGACTTTGACCAACTGCACTAGGATCACGTCAAAGAACGAATCCTCAAGACCCAGGCCCTTGAGAGCGGCTCTCATTCGTGAAATGTATCCGTGATGATCGGCGCCCCAGACATCAATAGCACGGTCAAAATGCCTGCCGGCTTTATTTCGATGGTAAGCTATGTCGGGTAAGAAGTAGGTAAACGTCCCGTCACTCTTTCTAAGAACTCTGTCCTTAGTGTCTCCCCATTCAGATGTTCGCAGCCACAGCGCTCCGTCGCTCTCATAAGTGAGCCCTCTCTTATTCAACGCTTCGAGAGATGCAGTGATCTCGTCTCCTGCGTACAGCTCTCGCTCACTGAACACACAGTCAAACTTCACGCGGAAGTCGGCGAGGTCTTTGGTCTGCTCTTTTCTCTGATCCTCAACCGCGATCTCGCGGCATCTGCCCACCCCCACTTCCTGCGGAAGGTCTGCAAACTCTGATCCCTCGTGCTCGATTACTCTTTTCGCCAACTCTATCAGATACTCACCGTGGTAACCTCCCTCGGGCACCTCGGCCTCGCCTCCGCGCAGTTGTTGAATCCGCGCCCACAGCGAAAGGCCGAGCCGTTCGACTTGCAGCCCCGCATCGTTGACATAGAACTCTCTTGTTACATCGTGACCCATTGCTTCGAGCAGCGAAGCGACGGCGTCCCCCAGTGCTGCACCTCTGCCATGACCGACATGCAGCGGGCCGGTTGGATTCGCAGAAACGAATTCGACATTAACCGACTTGCCCTTCCCAACATCTGCCCGGCCGTAATCGCAGCCAAGCTCGCAGATGTTCACAAGGACGTCGAGCAGGGCATGCGAACCAAACTTGAAGTTAATGAAACCCGGGCCGGCTATCTCCACGTTTGAAACGAAAGACTCTGGAAACTCGAAAGCGTCGACCAGTTCTTGTGCGATCTCCCGCGGTTTGCGCTTTAGGTGGGGTGCGAGTTGCATGGCAACGTTGGTAGCGAGGTCGCCGTGTTCCGGGTTACGAGGGCGTTCCAGCACATAATCCACGTCCGGCGCGGCCATTCGAACCAGCACTTGTTCGATTACCGCGTGGAGCCGGTCAACACTCGACTTCAGGTTTCCTCTCCAGAAGCCTTTGAAGGTTTGTCCGGCTTCGATTTATCCGCTTCGCTTTTCGTTTCACCAGAACTAGCTTTCTTGCCGTCATCCTCGGACTCGCTTTCAGATTTCTTCTCACCGGCACGCTTATAGTCGGTGATGTAAAAGCCGGAACCCTTGAAAACGATCCCTACTCCGCCACTGATCTCCCGCTCTCCCTTACTTCGGCATTTGGGACACCTCGGCCGAGAGTTATCCGACATGTTTTGAAACTTTTCATACCGGTGGCCGCACTTCGTGCATCGATATTCGTACGTTGGCATTGCCTTACCTGGGTCTCATCTGGGCCTACTAGAGGCCGGGTTGAACTTCAATACGCGGTTTATGGTGCTGTGTATTTTCCCCACACTCCCCTTAACGTGTCACAAATTTCTCCGACCGTTGCTCTAGCTCTCACCGCCTCAATAATCAACGGCATCATCCGCTCTTCACCCTGCGCACCGGCTATTAAGCTCTCCAAAGATTCCTGACAGCGGCCGCCATCCCGGGATTTGCGTAGGGCAGTCAAGCGCGCGACTTGTTGACTTGCAAGAGCGGAATAGTCCGGAACTCGAACGTCTTCCAATGTATCGTCTTGTTCAAACTTGTTGACCCCGACCACCGTTCTGGTTCCCCTCTCGAGTTCCTGCTGCTGCCTGTACGCCGAACTTGCGATGGCGTCCTGAAAGTAACCGCGTTGTATACATGCGGCGGATCCACCCTGATTCTCGATCTCTTCGAGGAGTTCGCGTACGGCGTTCTCCAACTCATCGGTGAGCTTTTCTATGTAGTAAGATCCAGCCACCGGATCAGCTGTACCAGTCACCCCCGTTTCGCAAGCCAATATTTGCTGAGTGCGCAGGGCGAGCCGGGCGGATGATGCTGAGGGCAACGCCAGAGCTTCATCGTATGCGTTCGTATGCAGGGATTGAGTGCCTCCGAGCGCCGCGGAAAGCGCCTGGATCGCTACGCGTACAACGTTGTTGAGCGGCTGCTGGGCTGTAAGAGTCGAGCCGGCTGTCTGCGTATGAAACCTTAGACGGCAACTCTCATCTGAGGCCTGGAAACGTTCGCGCATGATCTTGGCCCAAAGCCGGCGCGCCGCCCTGAACTTAGCGACCTCCTCAAACAAATCGCTGTGAGCCGCAAAGAAAAACGACGTGCGCCGGGCTACCTTGTCAACATCCAGACCTGCGCTGCGAGACCGATTCATATACTCGATTGCGTTCGCGAACGTAAACGCGACCTCCTGAGCCGCCGTTGCACCAGCCTCCCTGATGTGATAACCGCTCACAGAGATCGGATTGAATTTCAAGTCGTTTTCTGCGATGAACCCGAGGGTGTCAGTTACCAACCGGAGGGACGGCTCCACGGGGAATATGTAAGTCCCGCGGGCAATGTATTCCTTTAATATGTCGTTCTGGATAGTGCCCCTAAGTTCTTTACGAGAGACGCAATTCTCTTCCGCGACTACCACGTACATCGCCAAGAGAACTGCCGCGGTTGCGTTAATCGTCATAGACGTTGAGACCTGGTCGAGCGGTATGTCGCGAAACAGCGTTGACATGTCTTCCACCGAGTCGATGGCGACCCCTACCCTCCCCACCTCACCGACGGACAGAGGGGAGTCGGAGTCATGGCCCATCTGCGTAGGGAGATCGAACGCTACCGAGAGACCCGTTTGACCCGCTTCCAGCAACTCGTGGAATCGCTGGTTCGTCTCGGCGGCGGTGCCGAATCCGGCATACTGCCTCATGGTCCACAGCTTGCTACGGTACATCGTGGGATGGATTCCCCTGGTAAAGGGGAACTCCCCCGGAATCTCGCCCCCGGCACCCTTATGGGCAGTATCTACAACAATGCCCGCAGAGGTTTCGTATGTCTCACTCACTGAGCACTTTCTACTTCCGCAACCTTCCTGCGTACGAACTCCACGTCTTCGCTGCTGCCGATTATGAGAGGTGTGCGCTGATGCAGTTCGGTGGGCTCGATGTCCAAGATCGGATTCAAGCCGTCGTGCGCCGCACCGCCCGCCTGCTCGACGATGAACGCGAGCGGGTTGGCCTCATAAAGCAAGCGCAACTTTCCATTGGGAGACTTGTTGTCTCGCGGATACATGAAAACTCCGCCGGTCAGCAGATTCCTGTGAAAGTCCGCCACGAGAGACCCGATGTATCTCGCGTTCTTACGCATATTGTCTTCACCGCCGGCACCCTTGAAGCAGAGCACCGTCTGGCGGTACCCCTCCGACCAGCGGGTAAAGTTGCTTTCATTCACACTGTAATACTTGCCGGAAAGAGGCGTCTTAATGTCGGAATTCATCAAGAGAAATTCCCCGATGCTAGGGTCGAGCGTAAATCCGTGGACCCCGTGCCCCGTCGTGTAGACCATGACGGTACTCGATCCGTACATCACGTAACCAGCGGCTACCTGCTCCCTGCCTCGTTGAAGACAGTCGGTCAGTCCGGCGCAGTCTTTGTTTATCGTTCTATAGATCGAGAATATCGTACCAATCGATACGTTTACGTCTATGTTCGAAGATCCATCAAGCGGATCGAACAGAAGTACGTAACTTCCTTTGCCCGAACCAAGGTTCGTGGTAACCGGGTATTCTTCCTCTTCGGACGCGAGAACCGAGACGCGCCCGGTATGAGCCACGGCGTTCTTAATAGTCTCGTTCGCGATGACATCCAACTTCTGTTGGTCTTCGCCCTGAACGTTTATCTGGCCCACGGAACCCATTATGTCCGTAAGACCCGCCCTCCGGACATGGCCGGAGATGATCTTCGCAGCTAACGCGATGTCGTAGAGAAGGTTTGTGAGCGCACCGGTAGCCCCCTCGAACATCTGCTGCTGCTCGATGATGAATTTGTCGATCGTGACAATACTCGAACCAGACACTCCAACCTCACTCTCAAGATACGACTCCGCTCCCGCCGGATGTCAAAATAGCGACCATTCGTCCAAATCGTTACCGTTCCATCCAGGTCGGTCCGATAGACGTCAATCCCTCGTGCGATGAGTCTGTCGAGGACCTCTGGAGAGGGATGACCGTAAGAGTTCCCCCTGCCGACGCTGATGACGGCCGCCCTGGGATCGACCAATTCGAGAAATGCCTCCGAAGTCCCTGTGCGAGAGCCGTGGTGAGCTACCTTGAGCACGTCCGATCTGAGGTCCAGGCTGAGCAGCTCCATTTCGGTCATTTCCCCGATATCACCGGTCAACAGGGCTGAAAAGGACCCGTAGGCCAGATGAACGACCAGGGAATTCTCGTTAGGGTCAAGGCTCCCCACCCGGCTCTCCGAGGGATGTGTCACCGCCAGCGTGACAGAATCGACCACAATAGTGTCGCCACTGCGAAGGGCCAACCACCGGGTGCCTTGGGCAGCCAGGCTCCCCAAGTGCTCCAGGTACAAAGCTGAGCCAACGGGGTGCCCCGACTCAGCTACGAACTCTGGATCAAGTTCACTCACAACCGAGAGCACACCTCCCAGGTGATCGGCATCGCCGTGTGAGACGAGCACGACAGCGAGCGACGAAACACCGTGGCTCCTTAGAAAAGGAAGTACGACAGCGCGCCCGGCGTCGTACCCTCGCACACGAGGGCCTCCGTCGACTAAGATCCAGCTCCCACGTGGAGTCTCAATTGCGATTGAATCACCCTGCCCTACGTCGAGCACATGGATATACAGCCCCGGACGTGCATCGCGACCCCACCAAGCTTGCGCCGCAAAGCTTCCCCAGATGAACACGGCAAAGATTCCCAGTATCCTAAGGCGAGCGACTGTCCATTTTGGGCGGCCGCGAGTTACCCACAGCGTTGCACCAAGCGCCGCAATCCACGGAAAAGCGAAACGCCAGCCTCCCTCACCCGCCAGGTGTCCCCCGGGAACGTGGGCGGCGACTGCCGCGCTCCGCTCGATCAGCGACAAGACGACGCCTGCAGCGGAGGCAAAGGTCTCTGAAATCATTCCCAAGAAAACGGCGGGTACGGCCAGTGCCGCGAGCGGAATCACGATCAGGTTCGTCAAAACTCCGATCGGCGCCACCGGGCCGAACGCCCACGCCGTTATCGGCGCTGTGGCGATCGTCGCCCCCAGCGATGCAGCAGACAGCTTCAGCGCGGCCGATCGCCGGCCGCGAATGAGACGTTGGGCTGCCGTCGTTCCCATCACTGCGGCCAGCGAAAGCCAAGCGCCGACCGAATGCACCACAGCCGGATCAATCGTTATCAGAAGAAGGACAGCCAGAGCTATCACAGCTTGCCACGCAGGATGGCGCTGTCGTAAACGCGAGATTGCATGAATGGTTATGAATGCAGTGGCTCGCGTTGCGGGAGCCGGGAAGGCCAACAACGCTGTATAGATCCAGGTACCTGCGGCGCCCCACAACCAATGCGTCTTCGCAGCACCCGCCATGCGCGCGGCGAACGCTATCCAGGCAGCGATGATTCCGACATGCAAACCTGAAATTGCAAGAATGTGCGCTATGCCCGCGCCCACAAAATCGGCTCTGATGTCAGGCGGAATCCCCGCCTTGTTGCCGAGCACCAGCGCCTGCACAACCCCTGACCTGCTACCGTACCGTTCACTAATACGGGCAGATATAACGTGCCGAATCGAATAGATGAGAGAGTGGCGTGGATCGAGGATTCGAACCCGGCGAACGAGGAGGACGCCATGCCTAAAGTTCCCGGCCACTATCGCCAGCGCGCCACCGGGGATCATTTCGCCGGAGAACCTCAGTCGGATCGTCCCTCTGCATCCAGATGGCGTCTTTAGCACCTCACCGCTGGCCAGCCCTCTCGCATTCGGAGGGTCATGGATCAGGATCCATGCGGCTTGCCGCTCTTCGGTTTCGTCGGCCCAGCGACTATCGCAACTAGCTTGTTCAGACCGTGCAGCTAAGGCGCCCAGTGCCACCCCGATCGCTGCGAACGCAATCTGGTAGCGAGTTCCCAGCAGCATGAACCACGTGGCTCCAAGGAGCGGAAGGATCCAAATCGCTGCAGTTGGTACCAAAAAAACGTAGCCGGCTGTGAGGCCGGCTACGTAAGCGATCGTTATCCTGGCGATCAGCGGAACCCGGTTCATCCCGGGTTTCTCCGCCGGTTACCGACGAGGACGGGTCGTTCTACCGCAGCGCGATCAAGTGACCACCGCCAATTCATTCCGGACCGAGCGCGCCGGTATCCCAATAAGTGTCGATCCCGTTGTACCGGTAATCCGCACAGTCTGATAGCCACCAATGTCTTCTTCCGTTCCTTCCAGCAACACGACCTTGTTGTTGCGAGTGCGGCTCTGCAACAATTCACCGCGACGCGCAACCTTCTCGACCAGTACTTCACGGGCTTCCCCAACCATAGCCGCATTCTTCACTCGCGCGATCGACCTAACCTCTTCGATAAGGCGGCTCAGCCGTTCTCCCGATACTTCCTTCGAAACAACGTCGCCCAGTTTCTGGGCGGGGGTACCATCGCGCACTGAGTACCTGAACGTGAACGCATCATCGAACTCGACCTCCCGAACCAAACTCATCGTCTCGAGGAAGTCTGCTTCGGTTTCCCCTGGGAACCCTACGATGATGTCTGTAGTTAGCGCGATTCCACCAACCGCGTCGCGCAACCTGCGGACACATTCGACAAACGTCTCCTTGTTATACCGGCGCAACATCCGTTTGAGCACGCGTGACGACCCACTCTGAGCGGGCAAATGCACGTGTTCGCACACTTCCGGTGTCTCAGCCATCGCCTCGATCACGCGATCGGTGAAATCGTTGGGATGTGGGCTCGTGAACCTCACCCTGCGAATTCCCGGTACGGCGCCTGCAGCTCTTAGCAGATCGGCGAAGTCAGACTTGCCGTCGTGGTAGCTGTTGACCGTCTGTCCCAGCAGCGTGACCTCGCTGACTCCCCTGCCAGCTAGACCTCCGATCTCATTGATGACATCGTCCAATCTGCGGCTTCGTTCGGGTCCCCGTGTCATCGGAACTATGCAGAATGTGCACTTATGATCGCACCCCCGTTGGACCGTAACGAAGGCACTGGCCCCGCCGCTCCGCATCGGGGTCACGTCCTCGTAATGTTCCCACGCCTTGAACTCGGTATCGGCGACTCGATCGCCCTCACCCGCGCGCAATATCAGTTGGCCCAGCGATCTATATCCGTCAGGTCCGGCGATGAGGTCGACGTGAGGACATCGATCCAGCAAGGAGGCCCCCAATCTCTGCGCCATACACCCAACCACGCCCAGCAGGTTTTGCCCGTTTTTGTGACGTTTTAGTTCGCCGAGCCTGCCAATCACCCGTTGTTCAGCGTTGTCTCGAATCGCGCACGTGTTAACCAGCATCAGATCCGCGCTGGATGCATCATCGGTCCGCTCAAAGCCTTCCTTCCGGAGCAGCCCCATTATTATCTCCGTATCGGCCACGTTCATCTGGCACCCGTAGGTTTCGATATAGACTTTCTTCATCTCGCCAAGGCAATCTCAAGCGCTGCAGGCACCGCCACAACTCTGTCTCCATCAAAGCTCAACGTCGCCTGGAATCGTTGCATCGGATCACTAGTACTCTCAACATCAACAGTCAAATAATCCTCGGTAACCCCCTGCAAGCGGCCGAAGCCTCGCGCCGTCAGCACGACATCCGCCTCAGTTCCATCACGCTGCAGCAAATATTCTCGCTTCTTGGCGGCGGCCAATTCACGGAGTTTCTTGGAGCGATGCGCAACAACATCGGAACGAACGGGGGGGGCCGTTCTGCGCGCCACCGTACCCGGCCGCTCCGAATAGGGGAAAACGTGGAGATATGTAAACGGCAAGCGCTGAATCAGATCGACAGTCTCCTGAAAGTCCTGCTCAGTCTCCCCGGGGAAACCGACCATAACATCGGCTCCCAGACCCAGCACGGGCAGCAGTTCCTTCAGGGTCTCGACCGCCGCTATATACTCGGCCGAGTTGTACCAGTGCCGACCCATGAGCTTGAGTATGCGGTCACTCCCCGATTGAAGTGGCGCATGCAGGTGTGGAGCCAGCCGTCCTTGGCGTTCTCGGAAGGCATCGAAAAGCGAGTCGTCAACTTCAGTAGCCTCTATCGAAGAGAGTCTGAAGCGTACATCGGGTATGCGGTCGGTCAGGGCACAGACAAGGCCACTCAACGTGCTGGGACGCGCGAGATCCCGGCCGTAGCTCCCTATGTGCACTCCCACGAGAACGATTTCAGCATGCGATTGAGCCAGCAGCGTCGCCTCCTCGACCATGGTCTCGACGGGTTTAGATCGGCTCGTCCCCCTTGCAATCGTGGTTGCGCAGAACGTACAGTGCTCGTCGCATCCATCCTGAATGCGGAGCCAAGCGCGGGAGCCGCGGGCAAAAGAGCGGAGCAAGGGCGTTGCCGCATCACCGTCCAGGTCGAACGCTCGCAACACCGCAGCAGGGTCGGAATTTGGAATCACCTTGATCACATTGGGCAGCGCGGCTATCGACCCATTGTCCACCGCAGCGGCGCACCCCATGACAACCGTTCTGATTCCGGGCCTTTTTCGCGCAATGCCGCGTACGAACCCGCGCATCTTCGCTTCACCGTTTTGCGTAACCGTACACGAGTTTACTACCGCTCCGTCAGCCTCTTCGGGATCCTCGACGACGGTTACTCCGGCATCGGCAAGGGCCTGGCGGATCAGTTCGGAATCGTACTGATTGGCCTTGCATCCGAAGGTATGAATTAGGACGTTCATAATAGAACTCTCTAAGGACGGATTTCTATTCCGAGCGAGAATATCCACGCCGTTTCGCGGGCGCCCGCTCCCTTTCTAAGGGCACGTTCGAGCGCAATAGCAACTTCGGCCCGGTTGGACGCGAACCGCAACGCCGTTCCTCCGGAGAGATTCAGTTCCGTGGGTTGGTCAGATGACACGCTGAACGGGAGTCGAGCATACCTGACGCCGAAACGGAGCGGTATCGCTGAAGTTCCCTGACCGACCCCACCGATCTCGATACCGGACCCGATCTCCCAGGAATCGAAAGTTTCCCCGAGTCCCAGCGCTCTAATATCGCTCGAGGCCGACGACCATGAACGCCAGCTAAATGACGTTGACCACCCAATCGCTAACTGCGGACGCACCACTAAACCCGCCGACATTGAAACCGGCATGGATACTTCACCGATCGTGACCGAGTCCTGACTCAGATGCAGCTTGGAATTGAACCTCAAGGCGACGGCTAACTGAAGCGTGGGAGTCGGTACCACGATCAAGCCGAATGACGCTCCAACCGCTCAGTACTCGGTCGTTCTT
>JACZUR010000234.1 GCA_022573095.1 Gemmatimonadota bacterium
TGGGTCGGGAGAAACTTACGCTTCACCCTTCCCGTTTCCCGTTTCTGCTGCACGCTGCACCACAAAAAGCAATAAGCTGTACGCATTAGGCAGTAAGACTACCGCTCCCTGCTCCCTGCCAAGAGCTTGTCATCAACGAGAACGGTGCTACTCTCCTATCTCGCCCCTTAACTCGGCGAAGAAGTTATGTACCAATATCAGATCCCCAGAAACATCCGGCACGGCCGCCCGTCGTAACATCAGAAACCGTCCATCCGCCGCGACCTCGAACAGCCGGTTACTAGGGTTCAACTCATAATTACTGGATGCGGGCAAGTCGACCAGGACTCGTGAAGTTGCCGCTCCCGGACCGCGGGTCATGGACACGACGTTGATCGTCTGTCCCCCGTTACTGCGGTAGAACAACTCGCGTCCGTCTCTGCTCCAGAGAGGGTCTCGTCCGCCGCCGCTCGAAAGGATCCACTTGCCGTCGTTAACGTTCGGGAAAGGACGGATATAGACTTCGTCTTGTCCCGACTCGTTGGAAACGTAGGCCAGCCACGCGTCGTTCGGGGACAGCGCGGGCTCAAACTCGGACGCCTCCTCGGAGATGAGCGGGACGAGAACGCTGTCCGCTGCGGCGCGCATTCCCATTATGTCAAAATCACCACTCTGATTCTGGACGACTATCACCATCCAATCACCGTTACTCGACAACCGAGCCTCAACTATGTCTTGGTCCGGCAGGAGAATCCGTTCTTCCTGGCCGGTACCGTTGGACCGCTTGCGCCAGAGGCCCGGTCTTCCATCCCGAACCGACTGGTAATAGATCCACGCTCCGTCGGGGGACCACTCGGGATTCAAGTTTTGTACAGCGTCGAACGTTAGCCTCGACAGAGGACCATCATCCAACTGTTTGATCCATATGTCGACGCGATCAGCTGTAGGAGGCACAATCTCCACCGCGAGCTGGGAGCCGCCCGGGGAGAGTGCGATGCCTTCGAACTCGACATCTCGAGTCCAGTCGGGATCGACTACTTCTGTGCGACCATCTCTCGTCACCCAAACCACATCTTCCGGCGTGTTGATGCCCGGAGTGGCGTACGCGAGCAGTCCGCTGTGAGAAAGCGTTAGATCAGTGATCCCCCACGTTCCTCGCACCTCTATACCATCGAACACGGCGAAAGGCTGCCCTTCCAGCGTGAGTGCTTCGGGATCGAATGGGACCGCCATGAGCGTTCCGTCGAAAACGCCCATCTCCAAGGCTCCGGCGGTTACGTACAACAGGTGCCCGGTGGGACTGAGGATAGCCCGGACCCCTGACACCAGGGTTCGCGTACTTCCCGAAGCAAAATCCAAGACCCGTATACTGGCCCTCGAAGGCGTAACTTCGTCGGACGGGAACGCGGTCACCAGAGCGGCGCTTGCGTCCGATGCGATGAAGGGAAAGTGGTAAGCATGACCTTCAGGGCCACGCACGACGACCTCTGCCGGAGAGTCACCGTCAGGAGAAACGCGGATCAACGTGCGTCTGTCTCCGTGGAAAAAGTAGATCAAGCCGTCGCTACCCCACGACGGAGGACCAGGAGTACCCGAGTCGACCAGACTGATCGGAGATCCTCCCGCGACGGAAACGACTTTCAGGCTTCTGTGCCCTCCCTGCACCGCCAGAAAGGCGACCATCCGGCTGTCGGGAGAGACCGCCGGCGACTGCGCGTTGGCAGTCCCCGGCACGGTCTGCGGTTCCAAACTGTCAAAGCGACGCAGCAAAAGTTTCGCCGAATAATCCGGCGGCGGTCCGCTTACGTAAACCAATCCGGAACCGTTAGGCAGCAGCGCGAGGCGGGTCGGATTGAAGTAGCCCGTGTATATCAGAGGGGCGTCGTCCCCAAGCTGGATCGCGAAGCGCATTACCTGACCGTCGCCGCTAGGACGAAACATTCCGAAAGCAACGGCTATAAAGAGGACCACAGCAACAAGAGTTGTCCCAACACTAAGCGGATTCCAGAGTTTGCGAGTTTTACCGGCGCTTTTCGCGTCCGCCTTCGTAATCCGGAACGATGGGTCGGTTAGCGCTGCAGCAAAATTTGCGGCGCTTGCAAACCTATCGGCCGGGCTCTTGGCCAGCGCGCGCTGCACCGCGTCGTCAACGTTTGACGGAATCATGTCGCGCGTACGGGAGATCGGTATCGGAGTCTCTGTCAGCACCTTCGCCACGATCGCCTGCATCGTGTTGCCCGTATGCGGCGGGTCGCCAGTGAGCATCTCGTAGACCACGACACCAAGGGAATAGACATCGCTCCGCCCATCAATTTCCCGGTCGCCGGTCGCTTGCTCGGGACTCATGTAGTGAGGTGTGCCCAGCGACAGCCCGGTCTCAGTAAGGCGCGTGCCGCCTGCCTGGCTTACGGCCAGCGCAATTCCGAAGTCTGCCACAAGCGCTTGCCCAGCTTGCAGCAGGATGTTCTCCGGTTTGATATCGCGGTGAATCACGTCGTGTTGGTGCGCGAACTCGAGCGCAGCTGCCACAGCCTCGGTGATTTCGATCGTATCCTCGACGCTGAGCTGCTTCTCGCGATTGAGCTTGATCCTGAGCGACTCGCCCTCGAGATACGGCATCACGTAATAGAGGAATCCTCCCGCTTCACCTGAATCGTAGAGCGGAAGGATATTGGGGTGTTGAAGGTTGGCAGTGACCTCTATCTCTTTGACGAAGCGCTCGGCACCGATGATGGCGGCGAGCTCGGGTCGCAGGACCTTGAGCGCAACTTCGCGGCTGTGACGCTCATCGCGGGCGAGGTAGACGTTCGACATGCCCCCCTTGCCGATTTCACGCTCGATCTCGTAATGGCCGGCAAGCGCCGATTTCAACTCGGTGAATTGGTCAGACATATGGGGCATAAAATAGAGGGTCGGAGGGTTGGAGGGCTAGAGGGGATGGCGGGTCGGCGGGTCGGCGGGTCAGAGAGTGTATTACTTATCGCTTCAGTTGCTGTCGTGCAGCGTGCAGCGTGCAGCGTAGTTCGGGATCATTCTCCCCACCGTCCTTCACCGTCTCCCACCGTCTTCTGTCCCCCGGTACTCACTCTGCCTCACACACCACCGTCTTCTCGCCCTCGATACTCAACCTGCCCTATCCCCACCGTCTTCTTGCACTCGGTACGCCATCTGCCTCACCCACCACCGTCTCTTACCGTCTTCTTTCCCCACGCTCCTTTACTCTGCCTTACCCCCCACCGTCTTCTCTCCCTCGGTACTCCATTTAGCCTGCCCACTACCGTCTCTTACCGTCTTCAGAATCCGACCTCGACACCGAAGCGCACGACCGTCAGCTGAATGGGAACCTCGATCCCGCCCACTGTGCGATCAATCCGCTGGAACTTTGACTCCGCGACAACTTGGAATCTCTTGTTTGGGGTCCCCACAGCCGTACCAAAACCAAACTCGAAGGCGGCGCCAGTTTCACCGCCGCCACTGAACTCCGTCGACACCAGGTAGGCTCCCCGCACCCAAGTCGTTGCCAGCGCGGTAAGCGGGCTCTCGGCCCGGAGACCTATCCCCACAAACCCAACCTGCTGCGCCGCGAACTCGGGAT
>JACZUR010000235.1 GCA_022573095.1 Gemmatimonadota bacterium
TGAGTACCAGTACCGTGGTCGGGTCCACACCAAAACGACAACCATGCTCACAGGAGCTCCGGCCCGGGGCCGTCCTCCAAATCCCACAGAACAGATGCATTTGTTGCGTCCCTACCGTCCGCACCGTCCACATCCTTGAAATCGTTGTGGTTTTCGCGGACGGTCGTGGATTCAAGAGCACCCCCGCTTGCGGCCGCCTGCTGCAGCACCGTCCGCAACGATGCCGTGCCTGACCCGTTGTCCTGGATTGTGTTTCCCGAACTCGCGGACCGTGCGGACGGTAGGGACGCTTCGATCACCCCATTTTCTGCCATGCGAGAGATCCGGATGGTTCGGGTCCGCGCTCGACCTTCCCTCATGAACGCAATGTCAATTCCAACCTTTCGAAGAAAAGAGGCGGCACGCCGCAGCCGACCAGAGAGAGCTCGGGGGGTCACCGGCCAGGACTTTGCGTGGCGCACCTTCTCGCTCACCTCTGTGGAAAGATCGTCAAGAAGATCCGATGCAGTTCCCGTCCATTCATCCCTCGAGACCATCAGCGAGCGGACTGCCGACCCGACTGGATCAGCTTCGATCACGCTATCAATTGCTTCATCACGGTTCCCAGCATAGGCTCGCATGAAGGTGCCCTCTTCCCAGAGTGCTTTCTCACAAGCGGTTGCCCACACCGCAAAATCAGCCATGCGCGGCATCTCCTCGAGTTCGACACCTGGGAGACAGCGCAATCCGTGCGAAACGGCACCGAGCAGGGCACCAAGTATTTGCGGTGCGGACGTCTCAAACTCGGTCCACAACTCTTCCTCCGATCGGCGGTTCTTTTCGGGAATTGGCTCCAACGTTAGAAAGATCGCCCGATCGGCGAGATCGGGCCGGGCCACGATCTCTTCGATCCCGTTCAGAACTACTGGCCGCGATGCCTCGAACAGTACTTCGTCCTGGTCGGTGTAGAGTTGGCGCACGGCGAAGCCACCGCCGGTCGCGAGCCGGCATAGAGTGTCCGAGATCCAGTCGCGAAGACCCGACACATTATCGAAGGCCAGCACATGGCCATTGGTGGCAGCAATGAACAGATCGCGGTCTTCCCGCGGCAATGCCCGCAGTGGTGCGGCGTTGGGGTCGAGTAATGCTCGCAGTATGGCTGAGAAAGTAGATTTGGCTGAGCCCTGCTCTCCCGATAGAACGATCACGGGATAGGGACCACGATTTCTTAGTGCAGCAAGTATCCACGCGACGATGAGCACGAAATCACTATTGCTGCTTACGTTGAGAAACGGATGCAGCATATCGATGGACCCGCCTGGGACTGGCATTGGTAACGGTTTCATTCCGGCCGGTCGGCGAAACCGTATGGGAGGTTCGTCAACTATGCGCCAGCCAGCTTCATCGATCTCAACGGATGGAGAAATCGCAGGGATTGTGGGAGATTCAAAAGGAAAATCTGTGCCAGACACAATTGTGTTCATCCTGAATGTTTCTGGAGTGAAGTTTCCACCACCTAAAAAACTGATACCCATGGATCAGATTAACATAAAATTTGTACCGCATATCATGCCAGTCCTCGTTGGAAGCACGGTAACTTTCCCGAACAAAGACAACATTCATCATCACATTTTTTCCTTCTCCAAAGCAAAGAAATTTGACCGTCCACTCTATAAAGGTACAAATGTTGAGCCAGTTGTCCTTGGTAAAATTGGTCTTGTCAAACTCGGATGCAATATCCACGACACGATGTCAGGTATCATTTTCGTTCTTCAAAACCCGTACTTTGGGATCACTGATAAGCAAGGCAGATACACAGTCCGGGATATGTCCTCAAAGAATAAGGCGGGCGGTATTCCGGCAGGCAAATACAAATTGGTGGCGTGGAACGAGTTCATGAAGTCCAAGCTCTCCGAATGGAATCAGATCGTTCGCGACATGATCGAAACGGCAGTAGAAAGCGACTTACTATTTCGCATGGATGTAGCCTTCCAAAGTCAGTTAGAAAATGCGCATGGTATTTCAGAAGATTTACGAAACGAGTTTGAAAGCAACCAAATCTCGCTATCTCAAAACGCGACGATTTCGACTGAAATCGAGGACGCAATCTGGCAAATAACCGATCAGAATAACCGGATGTATCCGATCAGAAAAGAGGCAGATACACTCAGTGTTTACAGCCCAACAATTGAGGATTTCATCACGCAGGAGGAAGCGGAGCTTGTCATCGCTTACCTCGTCAGTATTGCACCAGAGCTCCAAAATGTCGCTGATACGGAACGGATGTTGAATGCATTCGTCAGTGAAGATGATAACGCAGAGGCGTCTGATTCTTCTGAAATGCTTAGAGCCTTCAGTGATGGCGAAAGCAACCTGCAAGCCATCGATCACCGTGTTCCTCCGAAACGTGCTTCGAGAACCATTAGACGTCACGCCTCACCGGGACGCGTCGCTCCGCCTCATAGTTCTGATGAATAGCCGGGCTCGCTGTATATTTCGTTCGCTGATGTGGCCGTTGTGTGTCCAAGTTGCTCGTCTCGATGATGTTGCTCCGCGAGCCCGCGTCCCGGCCATTCTGCTACGCTGCACACGGTGCTAGATAGCACGATAACGGGCTGAAACCTAGGAGATATTCTAGCGGTCCGTGCGGAATGCGTTCAACTACTTTTTTTTCTTGTCCAGAGGGCTTTGGACGCCGCGGCCGCCTCGGTTCAACACGTGGCAATAGATCATGGTGGTGCTCACGTCTTTGTGGCCAAGGAGCTCCTGGATTGTGCGGATGTCGTAGCCATCTTCGAGGAGATGGGTGGCTAAGGCGCGTCTCAGGGTGTGACAACTCGCGGGCTTGCCGATTCGTGACGCGAGCACGGCTCCGTGGACGGCGCGTTGCAGGACTGTCTCGTGGAGGAAGTGTCGGCGGCGCTCGCCGGTCTCCCGATGCAGGTAGTGCCTGGTCGATTGGTTGACGCGATTCAGAGCGAGTCAATCGACCCGAAGCCGCGCCATCTTCAAAGGCGGGGCGTCATCGATCGCGGGAAAGTCCGCCTCGGGCTCGACCACCTGGACGCTCGAGAGCGCTCGCCCACATTTCTCGGCGGTGCGTGTCAACACTCGGAGCCACTCGTCAGGATCGACGCGAGCGGCGTCGTTGGTCGCGAGGACCACACCGGGCGCGGTTGCGAGAAGAGCCAGTTTTAGCATGCTTGGATAGTCGTGTACGATGTCGACGGCGCCGAATCCCCTTCTGGTCCAGCGCGGAGGGTCGAGTACGACGACGTCGAACTGAAAGACGCGAAGAGAACAACGAGCTCAAGCGTCTGGCCAATCGCAGTCGTCAGCTCCTTCCGCGCGCGCCGCAGGGGCTCCGACGCTGATGTCGAGAGTTTCTTCCGGGGCTTTGCCTAAAGTTAGACGTCATGGCTCACCGGTACGCGTCGTTCCGGTGGCGGATGGCAATCACGTCAACGAGGTTACGATCATCGTCGATCGCGTAGAGGACACGATAGCCACCGACCCGGAGCAGCCAAAGACCGGACGCCCCACCAAGCTTTCGTACGCCTCCAGGCCGGGGG
>JACZUR010000236.1 GCA_022573095.1 Gemmatimonadota bacterium
CCACGATCGGGAGGTATGGATTCGCCTTGACCTGATCCCAGATCTCGTCTTTAATGTCTTTCGAGATATTCGGGTCATTGCGTAGCCAGTCTTTCACATGCCAGCAGTTTTGAAAGAAGGCCCACAGGTTGTCCTCCAATTCGTTGATGCCATTCGGATCGGCTGGAAAGTTGAAAGTCATTGCATTCTTGAACCGGTCCAAAAAGCGGTAAGCCCGTGCGACCTGCTGGAGGTAGGCAGGGACGGTCGGTGGATCCGTCATCTGCGGCGCAGACTAACAGCTCTGCCCGACAGTTTCAGTTCGGGAAGCACGGACACAACGGTATAGAGACAGAATCGTGAGGCGGGAGTGAGGCTGATCATTTAATAACAGGCCCTCATGGTTTGATGCCAGCCCCTTACACATATCAGCCGGGTCACGGCCTTGCAAGGCTAGCGGGGTAGACGCTCCAACATCGACCGTTGGGGGAACCTTACATCAGTTAGACCGGAATTGCATGGGTAGATGTGGTTTGGGTTGGGCGCCCTAGATCCGGGCTGCGCTGGGCCGAAATGCTATTTCCTACAACCCCCGGGAGAGGTTTGCCGCCTTGCTCGACTGTCGAGTTCGGGGTATCTTCGGCGTAAGGGTTGGCGCCTCCGATGCGGCCAGAAGAGTCTGCAATTTATCGGAGGCTGACCAAGCCTACGGCGGAAGCGGTTGGCTTTTTTTTCCGCTACCCCGCAGGTTGCTCGCGCCCTATCGGAGGCTCAATAGCTGATGCCGACTTACACGTTTTTCGCTGTTGACAAAGGGAACATGACGCTGATTCAGTTCCCCAACGGTGTATCCTTCCTTGTCGATTGTCGGCGTTCTGAAAACCGGAAGTCTCCTCTTGAATACCTAGAAAGCAAGGGAGTCCGCTCCCTCGACTTCGTTGTAATCACCCACCCGCACCGAGACCACCTCAGTGGACTGGAAGAGGTCTGCGAGGCCCTCAGGCCGCAGTACCTCTGGCACAACGGTCGATACTTCGAGCCGGACCCTGTCTACGATGATTGGGTCTTCTACGAGGAGCTACGTGGTGGGAAGATCTCTTACTGCTCACCGGTCGAAGTGCGGGCAGGACAGACCGCCACTATCGGGAACGCGAACCTCCTTCTGGCTGGTCCCCCTAGTCCGTATCTTACTGGAACGACCGATGACGAGAACAACAACGGAGTGATCCTGTCGGTGACCTCCGGGAAATCGAAAGTCGTCGTCACGGGCGACACACAGGAAGAGCAATGGGACGTAGTCGACTTTAGGTCCCTCGCCAACCCAGCGGTGTTCGTCGCGAGTCACCACGGCCGTGAAACCGGCTTCTCGGAGAAGGCGATGGAAAGGTTGAAGCCGCAGCACATTGTCATATCGGATGGGAAACCTGCACAGACAGATGCAACCGACAAATACAGGAGAATCGCGCCCGTTTCGACGACGCGCGAGAACTCCGTGGTGGTTCAGCAGCCTTAGAAAAGCTAACTTGGAGGTGGTTTAATGGCTCACAGTTCAGATGAGGTCCTGAACGCCCAGACGCGCGAAGAGATTATCGAGATCGATGAGAACGGTGTCGTTCATGCCGAAGGGAGGAGTCCGAAGCAACTGAAGAGTACCGTGCTTCGAGATCCTGAAGGAGAGTATTGATTGAGACGTGAGATAGCGGCTGACTCCAATCTCATGCTCACTACTGCAGAGGCTCAGTCGAGTAATCGGTGGTACTATGAACGCGAGAAGCTCCGAGTTTTTCCCGCGTTCGAATTGCTCGGTGTCGGCGGGCGCGTCTCTGCCGCCCAAGGGGCGATCGATTCGCAGAAGGGGAACACGTACGGAATCCGTATCGAGTTGACGGATTTCCCCAATGCCCTCCCAACAGTCGTCCCGATTGGGTGGGCACCTCACCCGTCCGTCCCGCACCAGTTCGCCGACGGCTCGTTGTGTATTATGCGCTCTGCGCAATGGCGCACGCATTTCACGGTCGCCCTTGTGGTAGCGAAGACGGCGATCTGGCTAGCCAAGTATGAGATATGGAAGCGCAACAACCATCACTGGCCCGGGCTAGAACAGAGACATTAGCGCTGTGCTCAGATTCGATCGTATTCAACACTTGATCTCACCTGACGAGCTGCTTGATAAGCTGATCGTCCAGGTTGGCGTTGGAAGTGGAGGGGCCCCGGTCAACGACCATCTCACGATGAATGGAGTTCGCCGATGGGCGCTGTTCGACCCCGACACCTACGATGAAGTCAATCTCGTAAAGCACCCTCGTCCTCGCTCGCAGGTCGGAAGAGAGAAAGTCGAGATCCAGGCGGATTGGATCGTGGACCGCAACCCGGATGCCGAGGTCCGATCATATCCCGAGGACGTCGTGACCTCTGCGCGCTTCGCCGACGCTGTCCGGGACGCGGACCTAATTCTGTGTTGTGCCGACAAGAGCGAGGTGAGATCGTACGTGAATGCGGTGGCCGTTGGAGCAAGTACGCCGTGTGTGACTGCGAGCGTTTTCCGGCAGGGGTTTGGAGGCGAGGTCTATGCATATGTGCCAGGGACGCATGGTTGTCTTGACTGCATGATCAGGACGGCAGATGAGCAGGGATGGAATATCGATGACTCTATTGATCCGACTGACTCGGAGCAGGAGGCGATCTACGGGCTGAATCTTCGTGACTACAAGGCGTCTGGCCTTTCCCTGGACATCCAAACAGTGGCCATCATGCAGGCGCGCTTTGCGCTCGACATACTAGGGACAGCACGCAGGTTCAGTCCGATGCCCGCCAATTGGGTGATCTTGTACAATCGGCCAATCCCAAAAGTCGAAAGTTCAGGGTTCCACAAGATTGTGCAGTTGAGAGTCCACCCCCGCAAGGACTGCCAATGCGCCGTCACATGAAGCACTGGGGTTCGACAGGGCCATTCGATGAGAGTGACCGGGGCGAGATTGAAGTCTTGTTTGATCATCGGGTATTCGAATACATGCTGCATGCATTATCGGAATCTCCTTCTGTAGAAGAGGGCGGCAAATACGTAGGATACTACCTGCAACCCGGCAACCCCCGTATCGAGCAACTAGGTGTAGAGTCCAAGAACGCCGTCGCTATCATCGATTTCCTGCCCAGCGGCCCTAATGCTGTAAGAACGGCCGGTGAGCTAAGACCAGATGGAGTGTACCAAGAGGCTCTGTTTCGGCGGATTGAAGCACGTGACCCGAGCATCGAGCACGTTGGAACCTGGCATAGTCATCACTGCAACGGTCTGGAGACACTTAGTGGAGGAGATATTGATGGATACTTCAAGACAGTTAACAAACCTGCGTACAACCTGGACTTCTTCGTGGCCTCACTAGTGAAGCGTATCCCAAAAACGGTCGATGACCCAGGTTGGATTGATCACTTTCTTTTCCTGCGAGGGGCGCACGAGTATTCCCAAATCACGGGGAGCGTTAAGGTCATTGACTGGCGATCCACTTTCGGCGACATGACCGGGCAGGCGACTACACCTCAACGAGTCAAACGGGAAAGCACGCGCCGGAAG
>JACZUR010000035.1 GCA_022573095.1 Gemmatimonadota bacterium
AGATCATGCTTAATCCTATCCCCACAAGCGCCATGTTGTTGCAGGCACGCGAAAATGACTCCGGGGGAAGCCCGGCAATGGGGCCTATGAAGGAGCTCGCTACCGCCAGTACAAAGGATAGTGCCGCCAAACCCACCAACGCCTTCGCCAGATTTTCCATGGTTTCTCTCCTAAGGACCACAAAGTGATAGGTGCAACCAATTCGCCATCAGGCCAAGATACACCTTCATACCGGTGCCTCAAGCACGGAAATCCAGAATTCTACTTGCGGGTGGATTGAACAGATCGGAGAGGCGGTGCGAAGGTACAGCCCCGGCGTCAAGACGGCTTCGTCTGTTGACGTCATGTCAATTCTGCCGCAGCGCCGGGACCACACCGGGATAGGCCGGGAATGAGCAACACACCCACTATCTATCCACTTGCAGCGCGTACATCTGTATTCTGAAACACATAACTGCAGCCAAGCCCGTGCTCTATGAACAATCCACAAAATCATGTGCTACGTCACCGAAATTTGCGGTGCGATATCAAATATTGATTTGCCTAATTTCGGTCGGTTAGCACAGCAGCCGAACTGACTCTGAGGTCTAGCGAAGCCGCCCTCTAACGCGCAAGTTAGAGATCGTGCTGCGGGTCTAACGAACCCGTCCCTGGTCAACGTGTCACTAGGAGCTTGTCCCAAGAATGAGCCTATCCCTGATAGCGGCGCTTCTCGCTTGCCTTACGGCAACGGGAATGTCCGTAACACTCATTCGCGGCCAGCACGCATGGCGATTCGCTGCTTCGACAGCCATGTTCGCGTTTGTGACCCTGTACATCTATATGAGCAGGGAACCGATTCAAGTTGCCAACCCCATCATCGGTGGTCCCCACGATCTGCTCGCGCTGGCCCTTGGGGCGTTAATCCTTCTTGCGTCAACTTTCGCGAGGCGGTTAGCCATCGACCGTGGGAAGACCAACCAGGCCCTGCGCGTTGAGACCGCCTATCTTAAGCACCTGTTTGAAGGGTCACCAGAAGCGATAGCTCTTCTTGATAACCAAGACAGGGTGCTCCGCATCAATGCGGCATTCACCCGAATGTTTGGATATGAGCGCGAGGAAGCGGAAGGCCGGCAAATCAACGAACTCATCGTGCCCGACGAGTTGCGGGAGGAAGCCTCCGGCCTGACCGGAGAGGTTGCAGCCGGAGAAACGGTCAGCAAGGAAACCGTCAGGCACCGCAAGGACGGGTCCACTGTAGAGGTCTCCGTTCTTGGAGCACCGATTAAGATGGAAACCGACCAGGTCGCAATCTACGCCATATACCGAGATCTCACGGAAATCAGCGCAACCGTCCGGGCGCTGCGCGACAGCGAGGAGCGTTACGCCATTTCCGCCCGAACCTCGCATGACGGGCTCTGGGACTGGGATCTGCGGGAGAATAAAGTCACGTTCTCTGCCCGATGGAAGGACATGATCGGGCGTGAAGAGCACGAGATTTCTGACGACCCTGAAGAGTGGTTTGGGAGAATTCACCAAGACGATTTAGACACCGTCCAGTTGGCTATCAACGATCACCTGGATGGCTTGAGCCGGCACTTCCAGGCTGAGTACCGGTTACTTCACAAGAATGGGACCTACAGGTGGATGTTCGCGCGGGGCGCGTCCGTTCGGAGAAGAGCCGGCCGGCCGACCCGAATGGCGGGATCTCAGGCAGACATAACCAATCTCAAGGCGCTGGAAGAACAGTTGCATCACGACGCGTTCCACGACGCCCTCACAGGACTGCCCAACCGGGCGCTGATACTCGACCGAATCACGCACTCCCTGCGAAAGGGAAAGCGGCGAGGCAGCTCTCTCATTGCGGTTCTCTCCATTGACCTCGATCGATTCAAAGTCGTGAACGACAGCCTCGGCCATGACCTCGGTGACCAGTTGCTCGTCGAGATTGCAAGATCTTTGAAGAGGCTCGTGCGACCGGGTGATACGCTGGCAAGAATCGGTGGCGACGAGTTCGTAATACTCGCGGAACAGATCGATACGATTTCCGCGGCGATCACCCTTGCCGAAAGGGTCAAGCAGTCTTTATCGCAACCGCTGGATCTGGAAGGACACGAAATAGTAACGTCGGCCAGTATCGGAGTGGTTCTCGGAACCAGAGAGGACTCTCACTCGGCAGACTTATTGCGCGACGCCGATCTAGCTATGAACCGTGCCAAGAATTTGGGTGGCAACCGCTACGAACTTTTCAACGCCGGGATGCGGGAGCAGGCGATACATCGTCTCGAACTGGAGTCAGATCTGCGGAGAGCCGTCGAGAAAGATCATCTCAAGATCTTCTATCAGCCCATCTTTTCCCCAAAGGACCGCCGAGTAACCGGGTTCGAGGCTCTGGCCCGCTGGAACCATCCCAAGTTCGGCGTGGTATTGCCCGAGGTGTTCATTCCCATCGCGGAGGAGACTGACCTAATACTTGACCTGGGAAACTGGGTTTTGGAGCAGGCATGTAGGCAGATTCGAGAGTGGCAGGACGCAACCGGAGAGCGGCTCAGGATAAGCGTTAATCTCTCTGCGCGCCAAGTTCACCAGGCCGACCTGGCCGATCAGATTGGCAGATGCCTAGACGAGTGCAATCTCGAGCCGTCACTGTTGGGACTGGAGATCACCGAGAGTCTGCTAGTCGACAACAGTGGGCACGCCGGTAAGATGCTCTCGGATCTCAAGGCGCTCGGCACTAGAATCGACATCGATGATTTTGGGACAGGTTACTCCTCGCTCAGCTATCTGTATAGCTTGCCCGTCAGCGGTCTCAAGATTGATAGGTCCTTCGTGGCCAAGATGGGACCGGGCGGAGAGAACTCAGAAATCATCCGCTCGATCATCTCGATGGCAAAGGATCTGAACCTGGAGGTTGTAGCGGAAGGTGTGGAAACGACGGAGCAGCTGTCCCGATTAGAGGAATTTGGATGCCACTACGTCCAGGGCCACCTCCTGGGCAAGGCCCTCGATGTGGAGGCGGCCAGCTCGCTGATTAGAAGCGGTATGGCGCTTGCCGTTTCAATAAGCGCTGGAGAGCAGGGCGGAGTAGCACCCCGCCCCACCCGACTACATCAGCTGCCCCGTTCGATCGGCGCTCCTACCAGATTCCCCCACTCCGTCCACGACCCGTCGTAGTTCTTCACATCGTCAAAGCCCAGTAGATACCTTAGCACAAACCAAGAGTGACTCGAGCGTTCGCCAATTCTACAGTAGGCGATGATAGGCTTGGAACCCATAGTGAAGGTGTCCGAACCTAGACGAGAAGGGGTAGGACTCCAGTCTACAGGCTGGAGCTCGGTCTACTGGGACTCTCCCTGCGCGCCGAGGGTGCTGTCCGCGGGCGTCACCCGGTCGGCGTTGAACCTCAGCACCTTGTAGACGGTCGGATCGGACCCGCGGCGGACCCAGAAGCCGCCGTCCGTCGAATCGAAAGCCAGCGCGGCGAGCGTATCACCCATTGCCCCCAACAGCGTTACGGTGCGGTCTGGACGCACGAAATCGGCCGAGTCCTCCTGTTCGGTTGTCGCGAAGCTCGTCGCCAGCAGCGGTTGGAATCGCCGTAACAGACGATGCACCGCGACGGAATCCGCTTCCGTATCGCCGTCGATCATCCATCTATCCTCGACTTTGTCGAGAACGTACCGGCCGGTTTCCCGCGACACTCTGACGCTCGCGATGTCGCTGGAAGAAACGTCAGTTATGACCTTGTTGCGCCAGTAGTCGATTTGGCGACCTACCAGGGACGTAAGAGGTCCATTGTACGAGTACACCTCATCTTCGTTCGGATCTCTGACATACGACCGATTGAACCCCCTCCCCCGGTTACCGACGACAATCGACGCTATCAACTCATCACCACTGAAGAAGGTCAGCTGCTTACCGTTCGCCGAGTCGACTCCCATGCGAGCATGCACCGACGCGCTAGTCGAGATCAATTCAGCCTCAGGAGGATTCGCTACCGCAGCGAACAACTCCGTTATCGCATCGCTGTCCGCGCTAAACCCGTTAACCGTCCAGGCGTCATCCGCTCGTCGAAACTCAAGGGTGTCGCCGGAGTTTACCAGCATGACCCGGTCGGTTTCTTCGGGGGATATCGGGACAAGGAGAGTCACCGTCTCACGCTGGTCTCGTCCGCCGCCGACAACCTCAGAAAGCCCCCACAGTACCACCACCACACCGAGCACGATCGCGATTATCCTTAGCTGCTTGGGATTCATGCAACCTCCGCAACGCTTGCCGGCCGGTACTCCTTGCGAGTCATCGCGCGTCGTCGCCACATCCGGAAGCCACCTACCAATACGATCACGATCGGTATTCCAAGCAGATTGCCAAACTTGGCCAGATCGCGCGTAAAGTCGCTCTCGAATATCAGCCGCGGTTGCGCACGATTCTTGGATCGAATGGCAACCAAACCTTCATCCTGCACCAGCCAGTCCACCGAGTTCAGAACGAAAGAGATGTTCCCCGCAACGTTCAGCACCCACTGATCACCGGCGAACTGCCCATTGCCAACCACCACAAGCCTACCGCGCGGAATGGAATCCGGAGGGTCGTCAGCAGCCAGCGGATTAACCATCACACCCAACAACTGCATCCCCAAACTGTCCTGGGGAAACGCTCGCCTCTGAGGAGCCACGAACACCTGTCCAGTCTCGACACCTCCCCCATTGCTCGACACAAATAACGGCGTCACCGTACCCGGGATGGCACCCGCCGTATCGATACTGCTCGTCCATGGTAAGAACAGGGACTCCAGTTCCTGATTCAGCACAACCTGTTTTGTGGAAAGCGCTTGTACCCAGAACGGGTATTCCATCAAGACATTGCCAAGTCGCGTTCTGAGCGAGACCGGCTCGTTTGACAGCAAGTCGTAAACCATGTCGGCCTGAATTGAGACTCCGTAGGGCTCGAGAATTCGGTTCCAGGGAGTGGCGGATGGAACAGCAAACGGCTGCTGCATCTGTGTCGACACCCTCATACCACTCGCCATAACGAGAGCGCTGCCTCCCTGATGGAGGTAAAACTCCAGCTTCGCTGCAGCAGAATCCGTAAGTGCAGCCGGCGAACCGGCGAGGACCAACGCATTGAATTCAAAGGGAGATATGGAGTCGGTTTCCAGATTCACGGTTCTCACATCATAAGTTTCGCTCAACTGTGATCGCAGAGTCGAGAAGTTCGGCGGCGGCGGTTGGCCCAGCGCTTGAGGTGCGGCACTCTGGTCAACAAATCCTATCACCAGCCGACCTTGGCGCGTGAACGACCTAACAAACGTCGCTAGCCGATACTCTAAATCATCCGATGTCCGAAGCAGCGGAATACTCTCCGTCTGATCTGCATATTGGACAGCAAGCCCAAGGTACCCTTCCTTCACCTGGAACCCCGATTGTCCTATCACATTGAACTGTACGGGGGGTATCCCAAGGGTGCGTGCCTCCGTGGCAATTTCCGGATCGTCCGCAGGATCCAGCTCGATCACCCTGACCTTGCCGTCGCCCGCGGACCGGAAGTCGGCGAGAAGATCGTTCACGTCGCGCTTTATAAGGGAGATTTCCGGTGGCAGATCTTTTGAGACGAAAAGCTTGATCGTTACCCTGTCATCGAGTCCGGCGAGGATGTCTCTCGTGGCATTAGACAGTGTGTAGACGTTGCCAGGAGTGAGATCTAGTCGCCCGCCGATGTGCCGGCCCAGCAAGTTGACCACAACAACGGTTGCCACTAGCAGGGCGGTTCCGGTACGAAGCCGCTTCAGCGCGTCACTATGCGGTGCGAGTTTGCGCACCATCAGCGCCTGGAAGGCCAAAACGAGAAACACGCCCGCCAAGCCGACGAAGTACACGACATCGCGCAGATCAATCACGCCGCGCTCAATACTGGCAAAGTGTGAGATGACTCCCAACCTCACGACCACGGCGGACAGCACAGGCGGCAAACCCATGAGAACCAGATCCAGACCTATCAGGATGAGCAAAAACATTACGGCGATGCCAACAATAAACGCGGTGATCTGATTCTTGGTGAGACTCGATGTCCAAACTCCAACCGCGACAAATCCGGCGCCAAGTAGCCCGGCGCCTACGTACTGTGCGAATATCACACCGACCTGGAGGTCCGCTCCTAGACTCAGTCCAACCGGTATCGCTGCCGTTAGCGCGATCGCGATCCACACGAACAGCACCTGTCCGAGGTACTTGCCTGCCAGTAACTCGACCTCGGTAATCGGCTGCGCCAGAATTAGCTCGATGGTGCCTGATCGCAGATCTTCCGAGAACGACCTCATCGTGACGGCAGGCACGAAGAAAAGCATCAGCCACGGCAGCAACTGAAACATGGGCCGCAGCGACGCCTCACCCACCAGGTAGGCCTGCCGGAAGAACAGAAAGTCGTTGAAGCCGATCAGGATTACGAGCAGGATATACCCCGTTGGGTGATCGAACAGCGACCTAAGTTCCCGTTTGGCGAGGGTCCAGACCCTGTTCACTCTGCACCTCCGTCCTTCGTCAATTCCCGGAACACATCTTCGAGACTCCTACCCTCCTGGTGTAGCTCGAAAAGAGTCCAATCCCTGGCCTTTGCAAGTTCAAAGATCGCCGGGCGGACGTCTTTCGAGGCCTCGGCGGTCAGTCTAACAACCGTGCGGTTATCTATTTCCCGCGTTTCGTCGACACGCTGGACGCCTTCTACGGCTGCTAGAACCTCAGCGACACCACTTCCCGACACCTCGACCGTAACCCGAACCGATCCACTCACCCGTTCGATGAGTTCATCAACACTGCCGTCCGCGACTATCTTCCCCTCGTGAATCACGAGAAGTCTATTACAGGTGTGTTGGACTTCGGGCAACACATGGGTTGACAAGATGACCGTGTGTTCGCGCCCAAGACGCTCGATCAACCTGCGAATCTCCATCCGCTGATTCGGGTCCAGACCTTCGGTGGGTTCATCGAGAACGAGAAGGTCGGGGCGATGCAGGATCGCCTGCGCGAGACCTACTCGCTGCCGAAACCCCTTAGACAATTCAGAAATGGGTCGATAGTACACCGAGGCAAGGTCCGTAGCGGACACGGCATCATCGATCACCCCCGCCCTTCGTTCTACGGCTATTTCCCTGAGTTCCGCGATGAACCCAAGGTAGTCACACACGAGCATATCGGTGTAGAGAGGATTATTCTCCGGGAGGTATCCTATCCGTCTCTTCGCTTCTCGCTGTACATCGCCGATCGCCACACCATCAAAGCTGATCGAGCCGGTATGCGGCTCGAATAACTGGGTGATCATCCGCATGGTTGTCGACTTACCGGCGCCGTTCGGACCCAGGAACCCAACCACCTCACCCCTGTCGACAGAGAAGGAGACACCATCGACAGCAACAATGTCGCCAAACTTCTTCGATACGTTTTCTAGCTTCAACAGAGACATCACAACTCCGAGACAGTCAATCGGATCGGCCTACGAGCGCCGTCCTGGCTTGCAAACTATGGAGGAAAATCTTAATCGCGGCCCGGGGGTTAGTTCAAGTCCCAAACTCGATCTCCAGGGTGGCGATCTGGTACGGTGCTAGGGACACATTGACGACCCCATCGGTACTGTCGAGACCGGCAATTCGCTCATCAAGCAGATCCGTTCGCCATGCTGCCACAATTTTCAGATCGGACTGAAGAGTCTCCTCAATATCGTTACCGCTCAAGTTATAAATCCGCACCAGCAGAGTGTTCCTGTCATTGTGTACTCTGACCGAAGTTGTGCAGGAGTACTTCGTTACCTTCTTGAGCAAGCTCTGCCCTCCCGCAACGATCTGATCCTTCACCCCCTGCTGGACCACAACCGGCGTCCGATATCGCTCCGACTCCCCCTTAACCCCGTCACGCAGAAAATCTCCCGCAAACGGGACCACGGCGTAGCTAAACCGATACTGCCCGAGACACTGAGCCGCTGGGGTGGCAAGCGTGGGACCCGCGGGAGCACCTTTGCGAGTACGCAGGTCGTCGCGCGACAGCCAGCCCACAGATCGCAGCAGTGTCAACTTGAGCTCCACCGCTCCCTGCTCGTCCAGCACAGGCTCGATCTCCGGCAACCCCCTGCTGAGAATCGCAAGTCCGCGCCGTCCATCCTGAACTGCAGAGAAATCTTGCTGAGGCACTGTGGCTTGAGGTGGCTGCACCCAATCAGCACCCTCCGGGGAGGGGGGGCGGATCGACCGTTCATTCACATAGAAGTGGCCGTCCGAAAGGACTGATTCGGTCTCAATGCCCGTGGGAAAACTGACCCTCAAGCGATGGTCCTTTACACAGTTCTCAAAGAGTGTCTCGACCTCAATGGACCGGCTTCCGTGCTTGAGCGTGATACGCGTGTGAAACGGACACTGCGCAACTTCGCCGCGTCGTTCTGTTCTGTCCGCTGCGATCGAGATCGGGAGCGGTAAACAAAACGCTACATCGACAGTCGCGGACAGCCCGGTATCGACCAGTACCTTTACCTCCCCTGTTACTTCTCTGGACGTTACAAGCAACGGAGAGGCGCAGGGCGAGTAATCGTACTCATCTCCCACATCCTCACCATCCTCCAGCAAGTTCAGATCTGTAAACAGGCACTCGGTGTGCTTATCGAAGACGTCGAACGAGCCGTTTGGTTTTACGTCCACGCGATAGTACTCGTTCTCGATAACGTTTCCGCTAACGGAGACCGTTGCCGTGTCGTCGCCCGGTTTCTCAGCTTCGCGGGCCAGGTAATACGTCGCGTGGCCCAACGCCGGGATATCCTCCGCGAGAAACTCGATCGTCAGGAAACACTCTACCCTGCCGTCGATCTGTGCGGAATCCGTTGCTCCGCCCGGAGCAAGGTCGTCAACAATTGCCTGCAAAGATGCAAGCTGATCGTCGTAAAACAACTGTCGTCTATAGTCGTCACCCCAGACTCGTCGTTTGAAGCTGGCATCAACGACCTTGAACGGAACCTGGCTGCCGTTTCGGTCGACCAAGGACAGCTTTCCGACGTCCACGTCACCGGAATCGAGAATCAAAATCCTGCTAATCACGCACGTACGCGACTCGGTAAGCGGATTGAAAACGGATATTGCAACCTCCCGGTCGGAGGCCGACTCGCACGCAACCGACGGTATGATCCTCTCCATCTGTTCTCTAATCAGTTCGTCACCGCTTTCTATCACGTCCCGAAACCGCGTCACCATTTCTTCGTGGACCTGATCAGTGCTGCAGCCGCAAATAGAATCGTGCGGATGATTTTGCAGCAGCCGCTTCCAAGCGTGATCAATCACACCTCTGGGAAACTCCTGACCGTGAAAGAACTGCATGAAGGAACAGACCGGTTCTACGTAGCGGCTCAACATGGACTGAGCCTCGTCATTGAGCTGCTTGAGGTACATGCGAGTCGACCATACACCTGGCAAGTTGAAGTGCAGTCTGCCCTGCCTCAGCTCACCCTGGAATCGGCGAGAGGCGATACCCGCTGCTCTAATCGCCCTCACGAACTCCGTAAGGCTCGAATGTACGAACTCGGTGCCGGGAAACGCTTCCCGTAGCCTACTCATTATCTCCGAAAAGGCTCGCTGCGGTGGGTAATGATCGCATCCGTTGTTCAACAGATACACCGATCCGTTCGACCGGGACTCCATTTGAGTGAGAAGTTCGCGTACTTTCTCGACTGCAAGCTCGGGATGTATGTCTCTCGACGTGACTGACTCGGATCTCGTTCTCAGGCCGAGCCCGCCGGCATTACAGTAGCCGCCGTACTGGTGTACGGCGAGTACTTCGCTACCATCAGGAGCTACCCAAGTGTATTCCAGACCGAGATCGTCAATTTCCGCGCCGTTCCCGCGCGTGTATACAAATGAATCGATACCGGCGCCAACCAATATCTGAGGTAGCTGAGCGATGTGTCCGAACGAATCCGGCAGATATCCAACCTTCTGGGGCGATCCAAACTGCCGGCAGAGATCGTGCCCGTACACCAGATTGCGAATCGTAGCTTCAGCACTTATCAAGAACTCGTCGGGCAGAACGTACCACGGGCCTATTGCAAGCGCCCCGCGCTCGACCTGTTTGCGAATTCTCTGTTGGTCTCCGGGCTCAACCTCCAAGTAGTCTTCGAGGATGATAGCCTGTCCGTCGAGCAGAAAATGCTTGAAATCCTCATTTGTTTCGAGGTAGCAAAGAACTTCCTTGACAACTCCGCGAAGTTTGGTTTGAAAGCGCGCGCGCGTCAGATACCACTCTCTGTCCCAGTGGGTATGTGATACGATAAATACTTTGTCGCAGTTGATTGTCACCTGGGGGGAAGGGGGGGTCCGTCGTGGAAACTTACTCTCCACCGGCGACACGCCGGATGTTAGCATGTCCGTCGTTAGTAACACTAACTACCGTTCCGAACTCATCCTGTAGCGACGCTTCGAAATGGTTCGCAGTAGTTTCAATGAGCGGCGGCCAGTTGAACCCCTCAATCGCCACCCGATCCGCCAGCCCGAGCGCGGCCATACTGCGCGCGTAATAGCCATGCTGGTCAAACCACGTGCGCTGTTCGTAATAGACCTCGTACAGCACCTGCTTGGCAGCGTCGGTTGGCTGCACCACGAACTCATCCTGCCCCTGTCCAACCACTTGTGTCGAGAACTGCACGACGCCCCACATTTCGGGATAGTGCATCGCGACGAGTCCCTGAGGTGACCACACCCAGTTGTCTTCGGCCGCGGGCAGGCCGTCCGGTCCTCGTTTTCTTACGTACGCGCTGTCGACCAGGTCAGTTTGCCACTCCACTCTCGAGAAGTTCAGCCTCCACTGGTCTCCGTTGTTCGGGGGCGTCGGCACATGAGCCGCCTCCTTCATCACGGCCCACGGTATCGCCACCTCGATGTTCCATCCCGTATCCCTGTCCTGAGGATTATTCAGCGTACCGTCAACGGAGACTGCAGTCTGCAGTCCTTGAATGTCCCAGGCGTTGAGAGCCGGCCCGCCGTCGCGGTATGGTTTGATGAGCATCAGATCCCACTCCGTGCCCAGCGCGTTGATCTCGAGTTCATAGTACTCGTGCGAGTCACCATCGGGATCAATGAAGATCTCGAAGTCGTTGTCCTGGTAGATAACCGAATCCCGTTGCCTAATCGTTCCCCAAACGTGCGGCTCCTGAAGCTCGGCAAGAAAGTACCAGTATCGATCGTCCCAAAGCATCTTGACCCGGGTGCGGAATCTCGGTTCAAGCGTGGGGTCGCCAGTGATGTCCACGAACTCGCTGGTCCACGGAGCCATCGCCCACTGAGGCTCGTCGCCGACACCGTCCACGGTGATCGCGCTGTCAGTGCGATAGGATACGTAGGTCGCGGGGTTCCAGAGAATAGCAGGCCTGGCGAAGTTGCTTTCCGATCCGCAGCCGACACACACACAGGAGATGAATCCCAAGAACGTGAAACCTCTCAGCGTGAAGCCGGGAGCGCTCGAGTTACCTTCACGCTCGGGTCCGGCGATCAATAAAGACTGCGAATCCACGCCCATCAATTTGCTAGTCCTTCCCCGTCAAACCGATTGATTGTCAGCTCAGCCAGTTCGGCGGCTGTCCAGTTATGCTCATCACCTCCCGGTCCCACATTACCATTATCACTGTCAGTGAGCTCAACGCCACTATAAACAGCGCACTCAACACGATTGTTAGCTTTTTGGTAACCCCTCGCATGAACTCTCAGCCTCCCGTTGCTGCACAGGCAGCCAATATGACCCACATTTGATACAAGTGGAACCGCCATCGTCGGCAACCACGGGAGCGGGAATCGGGAATCGGGAATCGTACTGACCACTGACTGCCTTCGTTCCCTCGTTCGACGGTGAGGGACGGGAACTCGAAGCGGGTGAGCTTACTTCTTACGGCCTACCGCTTACTGCCTACAACGGCGGTAGTTAAAGTTGAGACAAGTGCTTGCGCTTCTCGAACACTGCTCTAATTATCGTAGGGCCTCAGAGAACGGCCTGCGTCTCTTACAGATTGGAGATAACAGATGAAGAAAATCCTCTTCGCACTGGCGATGCTCTCGCTCGGTGCATGTGCGGGAGACAGTCCACCGCCGGTATCAGATCAGCCAGCGGCCAGCGAGCCTGCGAACGCACCCAGCACTTCCGGGAACGGTCAGCAGTCTACGTCAGCATCCGAGGAGCCGGCCAGCCGAGAGCAACTCATCGAAACTTTCGACCGGATGGCAGACTCGCTCCGAGCGGAGCAAGGCGGTAGCTAGGCGATCAGACCTCTTCGACCAGTAATTCAGAGTGGTGTTGGGGCAAGGCCACCCGGAACCATATAAACGGGAAGATTGGATTGGGTAGCCAGTAGAGCCAGCCTATATTTTTGATCCTCTTGTCAGCTATTCGAAGATCTAGCCAAACATACAGGAACTTGTACGGACACAAACCCGGCAGAAAATTCGGTTTGATGCGATCCGTCACAAGATACTTCCGACTTATGTAGTAGGCGCCCTCGAACGGCGTTATGCCCCAACCGACCGGACCCTCAGCAAGCAAGGTGCCCGAATCACGGTGAGTGATGCGGATTCTTCTCTTAGCAGCCATGTCGTGTAGTAAACGCACCTGACCGCCAATTGGTTCACTCGGACGCGGGTCTGCCGGTTGGTGGGTCCGGTAACAGATTTTTCATGCAGCGTGCAGGGGAAAAGGGAGCAGGGAGCGGGAGGATGGGTGGACTCACCCTCTAGCCGTGCAACCCTCCGGCCCTCTTTTTTCGTGCAGCGTGCAGCGTGCAGGGAGCGGAAATCGGGAATCGGGAGTCGGGAATCGGGAATCGTACTGACCACTGACTGCCTTCGTTCCCTCGTTCCTTCGTTCAATCGTTCAATCGTTCAATCGTGCTCGTCTCGTTCGCACCGCCGCGGGCCACCGGGCTTTCAAGAACGTGTTTGACGCGTCTCTCCGCTGACCGGCATATTATGCCCATGCCAGATATCCCAACGTGCAGGTCCTGTAGTCGCACACTTCCGGAATACGCC